>CAIQJD010000001.1 GCA_903872005.1 uncultured bacterium
AGAGCCATCTGCTGCTCCGGCAAGCCGGCGCCGCGCGGGTCCGTGAAGCCCATGTGGGCGATCTCCACCGGCAGGCCGGCGCGCTGCCCGGTCTCAATCGCCTCTTCCAGGCACGCCAAATCGCCCCCGACGCGGAAGCGCACGTGCGTGTCGTAGATGCCGCCATGCGCCGCCGCGACCCGCGCCAGGGCATGCACTTCGTCATCCGTCGCGTAGCTCCCCGGCGCAATCGTGAGTCCGGTGGAGAGGCCGAACGCGCCCTGCTCCATGGCCTGCGCTACCAGCGCTGCCATGCGCGCTAACTCGGCCGGCGACGCCGGCCGGTTGGCATAGCCCAGGACCGCGGCGCGTACCGCCGCGTGGCCGACCAGCGGCGCGATGTTGATCGCTGAGCCGCGCCGGCCGATCCGCGCGGCATAGCCGCTCAAATCGCGCCAGTCCACGTCTGCAATGTCGACCGAATAGGTCGTCTGCATCGTCGAAGGCGGGATGCGCGGCGACGCCTCCGGCAGCGGGAAGGGCGAGAAGCCGCAATGGCCCACCAGTTCCGTCGTCACGCCCTGGCGAATCTTGCTCTGCCCGCGCGGGTCTTCCAGCAGCGCCAGGTCAGAGTGCGTGTGCATATCAATGAAGCCCGGGCAGACGCACAGGCCGGCCGCATCCAGCATCTCGGCGGCCTCTGCGCCATCCAGCCGGCCGATCACTTCGATCCGCTCGCCGCGCACGCCGATGTCGGCCGGGAAGGCTTCCGCCCCCGTGCCATCCACGACCCGCGCGCCACGGATGATCTTGTCCAGCATCGGCATCGTCCCCCGATTTCAGTCTCGCCGCAGCACGCCGGCCGGCCGCGCGCCGGTATGCTCGCCGTCCCGAATGACCCACTGGCCGTTAACCATGACGTGCTGCACGCCAACGGCGTATTGGTGCGGCTGCTCGAACGTGGCCCGGTCGGCGATGACGCCGGCGTCGAAGATCACCAGGTCGGCCGCGTAGCCCGGCGCCAGCCGGCCGTGCCGGCGTAGCCCCAGCCGCAAGGCCGGCTGCAGCGTCATCTTGTGTACAGCCTCTTCCAGCGTGAGGAGCTTCTTCTCGCGCACGTAGCGCCCCAGGACGCGGGCATGCGCGCCGTAGTAACGCGGATGCACCAGCGCCTGCGCCTGCGGCCCATCGGCCGAAATGGCGCTGCCGTCCGAGCCGACCGTACTCAGCCGGTGGCGTAGGAAGACCTGCATGTCCTCTTCGGTGCGGTTGAAAATCGTGACGCGCGCCCCATCCTCAGAGATGTCAATGATACGTAGGAAGGCTTCCGCCGGCGCGACGCGCCAATCGTCCGCCAGCTGCTCCAGGTGCTTGCCCATCCAGGCGCGGTCGCCCTTTGCGCCGGGCGAAGCCACATAGAAGGTCTTCCAATCCCAGGGAATGCCACGGAACCAGCCGGCATTTACCTCCTCAAAGATGCGCCGGCGCGTCGCTGCATCGCGCAGCCGGTCCAGCATCGCCGGCAGGCCGCCCGATTGCACCCATCCCGGCAACATCTGACTCAGGCTGGTGCCGGCCGCCACATAGGGGTAAACATCGAAAGCTGCATCCACGCCATCGGCGTTGGCCCGCTCGTAGAGCGCCGCGAGCTGCGCCGCCTGACCCTGATAGCGCGGGTCAATGATGGCGATATGCGCGTACTGCACCTTGACGCCGGCGCGCCGGCCGACCTCGATGGCCTCCTCCGACGCGCTGAAATGTCGCCCGTCCCACAGGCGGGCGTGCGTATCATAGATGCCGCCATAGCGGCCGGCAACTTCCGCCAGCGCCACGATCTCTTCCATGTCCGCGTAGGAGCTGGGCGCCAGGGTCAAGCCGGTAGACAGGCCGAAGGCGCCCTGCTCCATCGCTTCTGCGACCAGCCGGCGCATGGCTTCCAGCTCGGCCGGCGTTGGCGCTTGATCCTCGTAGCCGATGACCGCGCCGCGCACAGCGACATGCCCCACCAACGGCGCGACGTGAATGGACGCGCCCTGCCGATTGATGCGCGCCGCGTAGCCGGCCAGGTCCGTCCAATCCACGTCGGGGATATGCGCGCTGTAGGTCGCCGGCCGAAACAGCGTCGCCCCTTTCCCTTGCAGCGGGAACGGCGAGAAGCCGCAATGCCCCACCAGCTCGATGGTGACGCCCTGGCGCACTTTGCTCTGGGCGCGCGGGTCTTCCATGATGGAGAGGTCCGAGTGCGTGTGCATGTCCACGAAGCCGGGGCTGACGCACAGGCCGGCCGCGTCCAGCGTTTGGCCGGCCGCCGCGCCGCCCAAATCCCCGATGGCCTCGATGCGCTGGCCGCGCACGCCCACATCGGCCTGAAAGGCTTTGGCCCCCGTACCATCTACCACAGTCGCGTTGCGAATGACGATGTCGAGCATGATCCCCCCCTCGCGCCGGGTGGCTGACGGCGCGCCGGCGTGGCGCGCCGAACAACCGTCAGGCTGCGCCCATCCGTGTCTTCCACAGATCGTCGGCGATATCGCCCAGACCCAGCCGGCGTAGCGTCTCTTCCTTCGGCTTGGCCGCATCCAACGTCCAACCCATCTCCGTCAGGTGCTCGCGCGCCAGCTCTTCCGCCTGCACCGAGATGCCGGCCGTGGGGCCGATGGGCAGCGCCGGCCGGCCCAAGGCGCGATCTGGCATCGGCCGCTTCAACGGATTGATCCCCTCGCGCACGTTGAACGCCTGCCGCACGTTGGCAATCCGCTCGCCGATCAGCAGGAGATCGTCTACCGTGTAGCGCCAGCCGGTCACGGCGGTCAAAAAGTCCGGCATCAGGTCAATCGTCGTGGAGAGATAGCCGAAGAGGCAGATGCCGGCGGCATTGAAACAGTGGCACAGCGCCGCAGATTCTTTGACGAACTTGCCGCGCCCCTTCTGTTGCTCCCGCCGCTCCCCATGGCCGGGCCGCTCCGACTTGAACCCGGTGGCGACCAGATACTGGCACGCCTGCGTGTGCCGGCCGGGCGTGGCGTCAAACTGATAGATCACCGACATGGCCGGCTCGTAACGGGAGTCGTGGGCCGGCAATTCTTGGCCGCCGCAGTGGATCGCCAGAGGCTTCGCGAGGGGGCCGATCTTCTCGGCAGCAGCCTGTACGCCGTCGGCCAGCAAATTCCCGATCCCCTCGCGCTGTGCGATCATCTCCAGCAGTGCGATGGCCGCTTCCCCATCGCCCCAGCGCAGGACCAGGCCATCGGTCTCATGCACCGTCAACAGGCCATGATCGTAGCAATCGAAGGCGAAGGCGACCGTCGCGCCGGCCGAGATTGTGTCCAACCCATACCGGTTGCAGATCTCGTTCGCCTTCGCCAGAACGATCTGATCATCAATCCACAGGTTGCTCCCGAACATACAGCCGGTCTCATACTCCGGCTGATGAGCGACGAACTTCTCGCCCTTCCATTCCATCTCCACCGTGCCCCAACACGCAATCGGGCAATGCCAGCAGTGGTCATGCGACTTGCGGTACTTGACCATCTCCTCGAACTTGAGACTCGCCGTGCCGCGCGGCATCGTGACGGTGCTCGCCAGCCAGTTGCGCGTCGGCGAGTCGCCGATGTCCACACTCATCGCCGTCGCGCCGGGCGTGCCGGTGGCGCGGTAGAAGTCGGCATAGCCCACGCCCCGATTGATGTCGGCCAGATGCTTCTTGCGCGCTGCCTTGACGGCCTCCGGGTCGGCCAATGGGACATCGCCTTCCAGGAAGGCGACGATGGCCTTGAGCCGTTTCGACCCCATCACCGCGCCCAGGCCCGAACGGCCGGCCGCCCTCCCTTTCATGGTGATGACGCCAGAGATGAGCGATAGCTTCTCGCTGCTGGGGCCAATACAAGCCGCTTCCGCCTTGTCGCCAAACTCGGCCTTCACCCAGTCTTCCATCTCGTAAGTATCTTTGCCCCACAGCGCCGCAGCGTCGCGCAGCTCGGCCTGGCCGGCCTTCAGGTACAGGTAAACCGGCTTGGGGGCAATGCCGGTGAAGAAGATCATATCGAAGCCGGAGAACTTCACGGCGACGCCGATGCTGCCGCTGCCATTGGCGTCGCCCCAGCCGCCGGTCAGCGGAGATTTGCCAAAGACGCCCCAGCGCGTGCCGGTCGGCGCCGGCGTCGCGGTCAGCGGCCCCGTGGAGAAGCCGAAGATCGCCTCCGGCCCCAGGGGATCCACGCCGGCCGGCATCTTGTCGTACAGGATCTTGGCAGCCACCCCATACCCGCCGATGAAGTCCCGCAGCAACGTCTCGTCCGGCGTCTCGACGTGCATCTTCCCGGTCGTCAAGTTGACCCACAGAAATCGGCCGGCATACCCTCCCAACATAGCACACTCTCCTTTTCTTTGGCGGTGAACGCGTCGTTGTGGCTAGAATTGGCGATTTCTATCTGCTGGTCTGACCATCTCCATCTTGACCGCATTTTAGCACGCATCCAGCCGGGCGTCAATGGCTGGCGTCGAGCGCAGCGCCGGGGCGCGATTTGACGCGCCGGCGCTTGGGCATCTATAATGCGCCGGCCGGCGAAGTAGCCGGCGCACCAATCGCATACGCGCTCTCCGAACCCCCTCGCCTACGGATGACTGCTCTATGGCGTCGGGGTCATGGTTGCTCTGTTTGAGCAACCGCAGGTATGTGGGGAAACGCACATGCCTCCCGTGTTTGGAAAGGAGGTGCTCTGCAACCATCGCCGATGGCGACTCCTTGCTTGCCCGCAATGTGCGGAGGAGACGCTGTTTTCATGGCGGCAGAATTCGTCCTGGGCGCAATGCATCATCGCCCAGGCCATTTGGGCATGTTCCAGTTCGACACGGCGTCTTCCCCACTTGGCAGTGAGATTTCATTTGCGTGGAGGAATACGTCATGAATGAACCTTTGGCGGGCAGAGTCGCCCTCATCACCGGCGCGTCGCGCGGCATCGG
>CAIQJD010000002.1 GCA_903872005.1 uncultured bacterium
CGATATTGAGGCGATCCTGGCCGGCTCGACATTGCTGCCGGCCGATCAGGCGCGGGCGCTGGCGGCCTTTCGCCGGCTGGCGCGCGCCGAGTCCAAAGTGCACGGCGTTCCCATCGAAGAAGTCCATTTCCACGAAGTCGGCGCGGTGGATAGCATCGTGGATATGGTCGGGTTCGTGATCGGCCTGCGCCTGTTGGAGATCGAAGCCGGCTTCTGTTCGGCGTTGCCCCTGGGCGGCGGCTTCGTGCAGACGCAGCACGGCCGGCTGCCGGTGCCGGCGCCGGCCACGGCCGAAATTATCGCCGAGGCGGCTGTCCCGACGCGGCCCAGCGACATTCAGGCCGAGCTGGTCACCCCGACCGGCGCGGCGCTGCTGGCAGAGTTCTGCCAGTTTCGCCAGCCGCCCATGCGCCCGACGCGTGTCGGCTATGGTTTCGGGACGCGGCAACTGCCGACGCTGAACGCCGTGCGCGTGCTGCTGGGCGAGGCGCTGGCGCCGGCCGCCGGCGATGCGGTGGTCGAGCTGGTCTGCAACATTGACGACATGACCGGCGAGCAGTTGGGCTTCGCCATGTCCCGGCTGCTGGAGGCCGGCGCGCTGGATGTTTGGTTCACGCCGGTTCAGATGAAGAAGGGCCGGCCGGCCACGCAGCTATCGGTCCTGAGCAAGCCGCAGGAGGCCGATGGCCTGCGCCGGCTCTTGTTGCGCGAGACCAGCACGTTGGGCGTGCGCTATCGCGAGTGGCAGCGGGAGATTGCCGGCCGCGAGAACGTGGATGTCGCCACACCCTGGGGGCCGGCGCGCGTCAAAGTGAAGCGCCTGGATGGCGAAACGGTGAGCGCTGCGCCAGAGTATGAAGATTGCGCCGCGCTGGCACGGCAAGCCGGCGTCTCGCTGGCGCAGGTGTACGAGGCGGCGCTGGCCGGCTGGCGGCGCGGGCAGGACTGACGTGTTCAGCATTTCCGTGGAGTTGCAGGAGCAACTGGATACGCTGCCCATGAAGCCGGGCGTCTACCTGATGAAGGACGCCGCCGGCGTGATCATCTACGTGGGCAAAGCGATCAACCTGCGAAACCGCGTCCGCTCCTATTTCCACGAGTCGTCGCAGCACGAAGACAAGGTTGCGCGCCTGGTGGGCGACATCGTGCGGCTCGACTTCATCGTCACCGGCACCGAGCTGGAGGCGCTGATCCTTGAGAATAACCTTATCAAGGAACACCGGCCGCGTTACAATGTCAAGCTCAAGGACGACAAGAACTATCCGTACATCAAAGTGACCTGGCAGGAGTCTTTCCCCAAGGTCGTGACCACGCGCCAGATGCGGCAGGACGGCGGGCGCTACTTCGGCCCATTCACCTCGGCCCAGGCGGTCTACCAATCCCTCGACCTGCTGCGGAAGTTGTTCCCCTATCGCACCTGCAACCGCGACATCACTGGCCAGGACCCGCGCCCCTGCCTGTACTATCACATCAAGCGCTGCCCCGGCCCATGTATCGGCGCGGCGACGCAAGAGGAGTATCGCGCCGGCCTGGCTCAGCTCATGCTCTTCCTGGAGGGGCGTTCGGAGAAGGTGCTGGACGCGCTGCGCGCCCGCATGCAGAGCGCGTCCGATGAAATGGACTTTGAGCGGGCGGCCTACATCCGCGACCAGATTCGCTCCGTGGAGCAGGTGGTGGAGGGCCAGCGCATCGTCTCGGCCAACCTGAAAGACCACGACATCATTGCCTTCGCGCGCCAGGACGGCAACGCCTGCGTGCAGGTCTTCTTCGTGCGGAACGGCAAGCTGATCGGGCGCGAGTACTTCGTGCTGGAAGGGGCAGAGGGGGAAGCCGCCGGCGAGGTGATGGGGTCGTTCATCGAGCAGTTCTACACCGAAGCGGCCTATGTGCCGCCGGAAATCTTGATGCCGGCCGAGGCCAGCGAAGTCGAAATCATCCGCCAGTGGCTTTCGAGCAAGCGCGGCGCGGACGTCGTCTTGCGCGTGCCCAAGCGCGGCCAGAAACGCGATCTGGTGCGCCTGGCCGAGGAGAACGCTGCCGACACCTTGCAGGCGCTGCGGACGCAGTGGATGGCCGATCAGAGCAAACAGACCGCCGCGCTGGCCGAGCTGGCGCAATACCTGGGGCTGGAACAGCCGCCCGGCCGGATCGAGTGCTACGACATCTCCAATATCCAGGGGACTTCGGCGGTGGGGAGCATGGTCGTCTTCGTCAATGGCGCGGCGCGCAAGAGCGACTACCGGCGTTTCAAGATTCGCACCGTCGAGGGGGCCGATGACTACGCCATGATGGGCGAGGTGCTGCGCCGGCGCTTCCTGCGCGCCCGCCAGGCGGCCAAAGCGGCCGAAGAAGGCGCGACGCCGGCCAAACGCTCCGACGCCGATCCCTTCGTGTTGCTGCCCGACCTGGTGATCGTGGATGGCGGCAAGGGGCAGTTGGGCGTGGCGGTCAGCGTCCTGGGCGAGCTGGGCTTCTCAGAACAGGTGCATGTGGCATCCCTTGCCAAGCAGCAGGAAGAGATCTTCTTGCCCGATCAGCCGGCGTCGGTGATCTTGCCGCGCGGCTCCGAAGGGTTGCACCTGGCGCAGCGCATCCGCGACGAGGCGCACCGTTTCGCCGTGGGCTATCACCGGCAGTTGCGCGAGAAGAGCGGCTTGAAGTCGCGTTTGGAGGAGATCGCCAGCATCGGGCCGAAGCGCCGGCAGGCGCTGCTCAAGCGCTTCGGGTCGTTGGACGCGATACGCGCCGCCACAGTCGGCGAGCTGGCGGCTGTGCCGGGGATGAATCAGGAAGCGGCGCGCCGGCTGAAAGAGAGCCTGTAGCAAGGCTCAGTCTTCCCCATAGAAGTGATAATAGAGCGCGGCGCCCAGCAGGGCGATCACCAGGCTCAACAGCAGGCCGGCCGAGGCTTGCTGCCCGCGCGTCAATTGGATCGTTTTGCCGAACAGGCACACACGCCAGGGTCTGCGCCGGCCGGCGATGCGCTCGGCGTCGGCCAGCAAGCGTTGGCGCAGCTCGCTGCGGAAATCGTTACGCAGGGACGCCGGCGCCAGGCTCTGTTTCAAGGCCCGACGTACCCGCGCCCCGGCATGGGGCGAAAGGGCGGCGCTGTTCATCTCAGAACTCATTATCCTCCAAAATCTGACGCAGCGCGATCAGCGTGCGGTGGTAGAGCGATTTGACGGCCCCTTCGGTCTTGCCCATGATCGCGGCAATCTCGGCATTGGAGAGATGTTCGGCGTGCTTCAAGATCACCA
>CAIQJD010000003.1 GCA_903872005.1 uncultured bacterium
CCGACATCGCCGGCGCCGTCGCCAACGTGCAGCGCGCTCAGGCGCAGTTGGATGCCCTGAAAGCGCCAGCCCGCTCGGCCGAAATCGCCGCCGCGCAGGCGGAGATACGCCGGGCTGAGGCCCAACTGGAACTCGTCCAGGCCGGCGCGCGGCCCGAAGCCGTCGCCGCCGCCCAGGCGGATGTGGCCGCCGCGCAAGCCGCCCTGCTGCAGGCGCAGGCTGCGCTGGATGAAACCGAATTGCGCGCCCCCTTCGCCGGCGTCGTCGCGGCCCTGAATGTCAAGGTCGGCGAGCAGGTCGTCCCCGGCGTCCCCGTCATCGTGCTGGCCGACCTCTCTGCCTGGCAGATCGAGACCGACGACCTGACCGAGATCAGCGTGGTGCGAATCCACGAAGGAGATGCCGTCACGATCACGGTAGACGCCTTCCCCGACCTGAAGCTGTCGGGCTGGGTGACGCGCATCGAAGTGGTTGGGGAGAAGAAGGTAGGCGACATGACCTATACCGTGGTCGTCACGCCAGACCAGCAGGATAGCCGGCTGCGCTGGAACATGACCGCTTCTGTGACTATGGCCGCTCAGTAGGCGCGCAGCCCATTCAACCGACAATGCCGGGCATGGCGGCGTTGAGAGATGCGACGCATAGACCGTGCGATAGAGCCGGCCCATCGAGCCGGCTCGGGATCTGGTAGACGGTCGCGTGACGCTCTCCCTGAAACCCAAACAGATCATCACCGTGGCCTTTCAGACTTGCAGCGTGCGCCAGGAGCCGGTGCGGTGACGTAGCCAGTTCGCCAGGGCGCGGGCGGCGCTGTCAATCACATTGGCGATGTAGATGCCGGCCAGGCCCCAGCCAAGCACCGGGCCAAACAGATATCCCAGCGGCAGCCGGATGAGCCAGATGCCCAGAAAGGTTGCCGCCATGGGAAAGCGGGTATCGCCGGCGCCGCGCAGGCTGCCGGCCAGCACCTGGCCCACGGCCTGAAGCGGCTGCGCCAGGGCAATCAGGATCAACGCGCGCGCGCCCAGCCGGATCATCTCCGGATCCGCTGTGAAGAGTCGCATGATCTGCGCGCCGAAAACCACCGTGATGAATCCCAGGGCGCTCATGCAGATCACCGCCGAGCGCACGGCATACGACGACGCCCGCTCGGCGCAGTCGGCTCGCTCGGCGCCCAGATATTGCCCCACAAGCGCGGTAGCGGCCATGGCGTAGCCCATGCCGGGCATGAACGCGATGGAGATGATCTGGAAGGTGATGCGTTGGGTGGCGTACACGAGCGTGCCCAGACTGATGGCGATGATCCCGTAGAGCAACATCCCGCCGCTCATGAAGAGCTGCTCGACCATCGAAGGCAGGCCAAGCTTCATGATGCGCCATATCAGCCCGAAGTCCGGCCGCCAGCCGGCCCGGCCGCCAATGCGGACCACGCGTTTGCCTCGCAGGAGTAACACCAACAGCACCGCGCAGCCGACTCCCCGGGCGGCCGAGGCGGCCCAGGCCGCGCCGGCGACGCCCATGATGGGAGCGCCCAGCTTGCCAAAGATCAGGACATAGGCGACGGCAATGTTGAAGACGTTGATCGCGCCGGTTACGAGCATGGGGGTGCAGGAATCGCCGGCGCCGCGCAGCGCGCCGCCCAGCACGAACATGCCGACCATGAAGACGCCCGTCAGCAGCACGATACGCAGGTAGACCGCGCCGTAGTGGACGACATCCGCCTCCGCCCCCATGATGTCAATGAGTGGGCCGGAGAAGGCGCTGCCAATCAGGGCGAAGATGACGGAGAAGAGCAAGCCGACCAGAACCGACTGCTTGACGACTGTATTGGCCTGCTCAGGTTGTTGGGCGCCGGTGAAGCGCGCCACCAGCACGGTGGTGCCAGTCGTGACCGCGGTGAACGCCGCCTGCACCACGAACAAGATCTGCATGGCGGTGCCGACGCCGGCGATGGCCGCGGCGCCCAGGCTTGCGACCATGATCATGTCGGCCGTGCCCAGGGCCGTCTGGAAAAGGTTCTCCAGGATAATCGGCCAGGCCAATGTGTTGACGGACCTGCCTACGGTGGCCGGCGACTCGGACAAGACGAACCCGACCGGGGACGTAGATAGCTGCCCCTCTGCATCCACGGGCGCCAAAGGTGTCATGGCATTCCTTTCATTCGGAGGGGGCTTCTCTGTCCCGGGGGGTCGGCGGAAGAGATCGCGCCGCGAAGGCATTATACCTCATGTCTCCATGCTGGGACAACTGGCATCCATAGAAAAAAACAAGGTCGTGAACAGGCCAACCCAGGATGCAGGATGCTGCCAGATGTCCTCGTGTTAGGGATGTCTCGTTCGTGGGGTGTCCTTGAGCGCCTCCGCCCTACGGTTGCGTCGGCCGGCGCGCCGTGGCACGGAGCGATGGACGTTGCCACAGCCAGTACGCTGCGGCTCCCACAAGCGCCAGAGCGCCCAACCAGGGGGTATAGGCGCTGATCTCTCGACTCCAGGTCTGCCATTGATCGGCGAGAAAGAATCCGGCGATACCGTACGCTCCAATCCACACCAGATCGCCGGCCGCCGCGTGTGTTTCACATTTTGGGGGACGGGCATCGGGGCTGTCGTAGCCTGGCCCCTTGTGGGCGTTTTGGCCCGGGTCAGACGCGCACAAGGCGCCAGGCTACACGCGCGCCCGAAAACTGAAACACATCCCGTTGGGCCGGCCGGCTTGCGAGGACGCCTGGATTATGTTACAATTCGCGCCGGGAGCAGTCCTCCCAACGGGCCCGTAGCTCAAAGGCAGAGCGGCCGGCTCATAACCGGTTGGTCGCTGGTTCGAA
>CAIQJD010000004.1 GCA_903872005.1 uncultured bacterium
ACAGAACGATCTTTTTTGCCTCGCTCACGATCTGCGATCATGATAGCACAAACCGCGCCGGGGGTGAGGGCCTGCCCCCTACTTGGCCGGCAGCGCCTCGGTCACATCGCCGAAGCCATTGACTTTGAGCGTCCAGGCGCTGCCCACGGCATACTGGGCGAACTCGTTGGCGTCTTTCGGCGCATACCTTTTGACATCGGCCTTGTCTTCCAGCTTGAAGAGGACGTTGTACTTCTCGGCGCGCGCATCGCCGGCGCGCTGGCTGCTGGTGAGATTCACCTTGGGCCATTGCGGGTCCAGGTCGTTGGCGCCGGCGCGCAGCCGGCTCACCTCCTGCCACTCCATCAGCGTATAGCTGCACCACTGGTCGTAGATGTTGTAGACGCAATCCTGCACCACTTTGCCCACGCCGCTGCCCTGATCTTTGGTATAGGGCGTGCCGCAGACCTCTTCGGCGCCGGGAGCCGGCGCGTCTTGCGTCTTGCGAATCTTCTTGGCGCACGTCCCCAGTTGCGCGCCGGCCGGGGCTTCGTCTTTCCAGGCTTCGTGCTGCGCCGGCCGCTGTTCCAGGATCGGGATGCTGCGCTCCCACGAAACCGACTGCACGGTGGCCGCTACGTCGGTCGTGCGGTTCCCCAACGACGAAAAGAGGATGATCGCGCCGATGACGGCGACGACGGCCACGATGATGGCCCAAAGCGGGAAGCCTTTGGAAGGCGCGGCCGGCCTGGCCGGCGCGGGGGCGGCCGGCTTGCCCAGCGCGCCGCCGCACTTCTGGCATTTGACCGCGCTGGGTGGGTTGGGCGTCCCACAGAAGGGGCACTGCACCTCGGCCGCCGCGCCGGTCTGGTGCGCCCCCAGGACCTGGCCGGCGGCGCGTGCCTGGCCTTCGGCCAGCGGGCCGCCGCATTGGGTACACTTCGCCGCGCCGGCCACGTTGCGCGCCCCACAATAGGGACAATGGATGTCGGGGCCGGCCGCGGCCTGGGCCAGCTTCTCGGCGTCGGTGATCAGCCTCGCCTCGGCCGGCAGCTCGAATTGATCCTCCTGGGACATGGCCGCGCCGCAGGATTGGCACGTCTTCACCGTGCCAGGATTGCGCGTCCCGCAGCGCTTGCACGTCCACTCTAGCTCCACATAGCCAACCGTCTTCTGGGTCACTTGCCCGCCTCCTGCGTGAAGGGAGTTTGGCGCGATTATACCACACATTGCGATTTCGCGTCACAAGATTTATAATTCGGACACGTTTGACGGCTCGTCTGGCGTCTGTCACTATTCCAGGTTGTTCTGGGGGGTTCTTTCTATGCTTGTTCCTGCGCGCGCGGTTTTTGCGAGGCGCAAGCAGCTCGTGGCGCTGGCCGGCGTGGTGCTGCTGGCCGGCCTGGTCTACGCGACGGCCGGCTTCCGCAATGAGCTGGGGCGCGACGATGCGGTGGACCTCTACGGCGGCCAGATGATCCTGCGCGGCGTCCCCTACTACGTCAGCGCCTTCGCGGTCAAGGGGCCGGTATCGCCTATGCTCCTGGCGCTGGGCATCGGCATAGGGCGCGCGCTGGGGCTATCCGACGTGCTGAGCGCGCGGCTCCTGTGGCTTCTCATCGGCTGCGGCTTCGCGGCGACCATGTATCTGCTGGCGACCCATCTGCTGGCCTCGCGGCGCGCCGGCGTCATCGCCGTCCTGCTGTTGCTGGCCTCGCAGCCGTTCACATATTATGTGACCTCCGGCCCCGACCCCAAGCTGCCCATGCTGCCGGCGATGCTCCTCAGCCTCTATCTGACGGCGCGCCGGCGTTGGTTCTGGGCCGGCTTCTGCGGCGCGCTGGCGGCCCTCACCTGGCAACTGATGGGTGTCTTCCCGCTCGTCACGCTCGGTCTGGCGTTGGCGCCGGCGCGGCCGGCGCGCCGGCGCGCGGTCCGGGCGGCGCTGGCCGGCATGGCGTTGCCGGCCCTGCTCATCCTCGCCTACTACGCCGAGCGGCAGGCGCTGCCGGCGCTGGCCGATGGGTTCGCGCTTTTCAATGTGTTCTACATCAACCGAGAGAAGATGTCGTTGGGGAGACATGTCTTGCAGCCGGCGCGCCGGGTGTTCCAATATTACGTGGTGCTCCTCATCCCCCTGGGCGCGGCCCTGGTCGCCTTCGCCGGCCTGTACATCTCGCGCTGGCGGCGCTGGCCCAGCCTGCGCGCCTTCCTGACAGAAGACCCCTGGGCGCCGGTGCTGTTATCGCTGCCGGCGCCGATCCTCTGGTCCCTGGCCGACTTCCAGAACTACCCGGACTTCTACGTCTTCTTGCCATATATCGCCCTGGGCGCGGCCCTGGCTATCGCCCAGGGGTTGCGCCGGGTGACGCGCGCGGAGA
>CAIQJD010000005.1 GCA_903872005.1 uncultured bacterium
CAATGAGCGAAACCCCGCATGAGCGACGCAGCGCCGGCTACCTGCGCGTCCGCTTCGGCGCGCACGAGGTGATTACAACCATCATGGCGAACTACATCGCCATCTATCTGGCGGACTATCTGGTCGGGATGAAAGGCCCCATGCGCGATCCCAAAGCCAGCGTCCCGCAGACCCGCCCCGTATTCGCATCGGCGCAGTTGCCGCGCTTCAACGAGTTGCCGAAACTGATGACAGACCCGACGCTGCGGATCGCCGGCGCGCTCCTGATTGGCCTGGTCCTCTTCTTACTGGCGCGGCTGGTCTGCACCTACGCGTTCACCGGCCGGCTCCGCAAGATCAAGAGCCTCTGGCTCGGCATTGGCAGCGCCATCGTCGCCGGCCTCTCCTATTGGGGCCTGGGCTACCTGAGCGCATTGGGCGGGCCATTCACCGACCCGGCCAGCCGGCTGCACGTGGGCATCATCATCGCCATTTTGGTCGCCGTCTTCATGTGGTGGCTCCTCTTCAAGACTACCCTGGGCTTTGAGATTCGCACCGTGGGGGCCAATCGCCACGCCGCGGAATACGCCGGCATCAGCGTCACGCGCAACTTCCTCCTGGCCATGGCGATCAGCGGCGCGCTGGCCGGCTTGGCCGGCTCTGTGGAAGTCCTTGGCCTGCAACGCACGCTCAAGTCCTTCTTCTCCGCCGGCTACGGGTTCGACAGCATCGCCATCGCCCTCCTCGCCAGCAATGATCCCATCGCCACGCTGCCGTCGGCCTTCCTCTTCGGAGCGCTGCGGAATGGCGCTGACCTGATGGAATTGCGCGCCGGCGTCTCCAAGCAGGTCATTTCCATCGTCCAGGCGCTCATCGTCATCTTCGTAGCCGCACCGTCCGTCATTCGCTGGCTCTATCGCATCCGCAAACCGCGCGACGAAAAGGGTCTCGTCATCACCGCCGGCTGGGGCCGCTAAGGGAGGGCTACCACCATGGATTTCGCGCAGATTCTCTCATTCGCCCCCGGCATCCTCGCCTCCGCCTTACGCATCGCCACGCCCATCGCCCTGGCGGCTTATAGCGGCCTGCTATGCGAGCGCGCCGGCGTCGTCAACATCGCCATCGAGGGGCTGATGCTCATGGCGGCTATGGCCGGCGACCTGACCATGCTCTACACTGGCAGCGTCTGGGCCGGCGTCATCGTCGGCGTCGCTTCGGCCGGCGTCCTGGCCCTGATCCACGCCGTCCTGAGCATCACCTTCAAGACCGATCAGATCATCAGCGGCACGGCCATCAACATCCTCGCCATCGGCGTCACCGGCTTCGTCTATCGGCGCTGGTTGGCAACCCCGACGATTCAACGTCCCTCGCCCAGCACGCTCCAGCCCATCAACATCCCCTTGCTGCGCGACATCCCGCTCGTCGGCAAAATGCTCTTCGAGAACCGGCCCATCGTCTACCTCACGCTGATCCTGACGGCCGTCATCTTCTACGTCCTCTTCTACACGCCCTGGGGCCTGCGTGTCCGCGCCGTCGGCGAGCACCCCAAGGCCGCCGACACCGTCGGCATTCACGTCTACCGGGTGCGCTACATCAGCGTGCTGCTGGGCGGACTGGTCGCCGGCCTGGGGGGCGTCTGGTTCTCGCTGGAACAGGTCGGCCACTTCGACATGCTGATGACCAACGGCAAGGGCTTCATTGGCCTGGCCGCCATGATCTTCGGCAAATGGAACCCCCTGGGTGCGTTGGGCGCGGCGCTGATCTTCGGGCTGC
>CAIQJD010000006.1 GCA_903872005.1 uncultured bacterium
CGTACTCATTTCTGGCACAGGGAGGGAGTGCGGCGAGTGTATCGTCTGGAAGGCAAAACAGCCCTCATCACCGGCGCATCGCGCGGCATCGGGCGCGGCGCCGCCGTCTGTCTGGCGCGCGCCGGCGCGGACATCGTGGTCAACTACAAGAACCGCCGGCCGGACGCCGAAGAGACCGCCCGGCTGGTCGCCGCAGAGGGCCGGCGGGCGCTGATCGTCCAGGCCGACGCCGGCGACCCCCAGGCCCAGGCGCGCCTGTTCGCCGAGGCCGTGGCCCACTTCGGCGCCATTGACATCGCCGTCGCCAACGCCAAATACGAGAAGATCGGGGCGGTGGTTGATCTCCCCTGGGAAGATGTGGCCGCGACGTGGGCCGTGTGCCAGATGGGGGTCTACCGCACCTGCCAGCTCGCCGCGCAACAGATGATCCGCCAATGCGCCGCCGGCCGGCCGGGCGGCAAGATCATCCTCATCGGCTCGGTGCAGGTGGATATGACGCCGGCCAATACCGCGCCCTACACCATGGCCAAGTCGGCCATCAACTGCCTGGGGCGCATCCTGGCGCTGGAGCTGGCCCCCTATCACATCAATGTCAACACCATCAACCCGGGCTGGATTGACACCCCCGGCGAGCATGAATTGCTGGGCGACGCGACGGTGGCCGCCGGCTGGCAGAGCATCCCGTGGCGGCGCATGGGCGCGCCGGCCGACATCGGCGCGGCGGTCGCCTTCCTCGCCAGCGACGCGGCGGACTACATCACCGGCGCAACCCTGCGAGTGGATGGCGGCTTCGTGCTGGGCATGGAACCGCCGCGATCCCAACCCTGAGCGAAAGGAGCGCACCCGATGGCCGAGAAGACCCTGCTCCAGAAATTGCGATTGCAGCCCGGCCAGCGCGCCCTGATCCTGAACGCGCCGGCCGGCTATCTCGAAGGATTAGGCGCGCTGCCGGCCGGCGTCGCGCTGGATGTGGAGCCGCAGGGCAGCTACGACTTCGTCCATCTGTTCGTCCGCAACGCGGCCGAGCTGGCGCGCCTGCGGCCGGCAGCCCTGGCCGCCATCAAGGATGACGGCATCCTGTGGATTGCGTATCCCAAAGGCAGCTCCAAAGTCGCGACCGACATCAACCGCGATTCCTTGTGGGCTTTGATGGGCGATTCGGGCCTGCGCCCGGTGATGCAGATCGCCATGGATGCAATCTGGTCGGCGCTGCGCTTCCGGCCGGCCGAGAAAGTGGGGAAATGACCCGCCGATGACCACCTACACCCACCGCCAACGCGTGCTGACGGCCCTGGATCACCGCGCCCCCGACCGCGTGCCCCTCGACCTGGGCACCGTCGCCAGCGGCCTGACCCACGAAGCCTACCTGGCGCTCAAAGCCCATCTGGGCATCCAAAGTCCAACCCTGGTCTGGCAACGCCGGCAACTGGCGCAAATTGACGAGGCCATCTTGCGCCGGTTCGACATTGACACGCGCCAGGTCGTCCCCGAAGGCCCCATCAGCGAGACGGCCGGCGGGACGACCTCGCCCACCTACGTGGACGCCTGGGGCGTGACGTGGCACGCGCTCCCCGGCCGGCCCTATGCCCCGCATCACGGCCCCTTTGGGCCGGGCGCCACCCTGGCCGACCTGGCAGCCTTCGCCTGGCCCGACCCGACCGACCCGAAATACGTGGCCGGCCTGGGCGAAAAGGCGCGCGCCGAGCGCGCCGCCGGCGACTACGCCATCGTCATGGGCCTCAATGGCCGCGTCTTCACCCTGGGGCAGTTCATGTGCGGCTTCGAGGAGTGGTGCGTGGCCCTGTTGCAGGACAAGACCTTCGCCGGCGCGCTGATGGATCGCGGCCTGGAGATCCAGTTGGAGATCATCGGCCGGCAACTGGACGCCGTCGGCGACGCCGTGGATATCGTCTGCATCTCCGAAGACCTGGGGATGCAATCCGGCCCGCTCCTCTCGCCGCGCCTCTATCGCCAGATGATCCTGCCGCGCCACAAGCGCCTCTTCGATTTCATCCATAGCCGCACGCGCGCCCGCCTGCTGTTGCACTGCGACGGCGCGATTTACGACCTGCTCCCCGACCTGGTGGATGCCGGCGTCGAAGTCCTCAACCCGGTGCAGGTCTCGGCTGAGGGGCTGGAAGACACGGCGCGGCTCAAACGCGAATTTGGGGCGCGCCTCTCGTTCTGGGGCGGGATTGACACGCGCTGGGTTCTGCCGCGCGGCGCGCCGGCCGACGTGCGCGAAGAAGTGCGCCGGCGCATCGCGGATTTGGCCGGCGACGGCGGCTTCATCCTCACGTCGGTGCATAACATTCAGCCCGAAGTGCCGGCGACCAATGTGTGCGCCATGTTCGAGGCGGCCAAGGAGCTGGGAATCTATGCCTGAACGTCTGATCGTACAACCCGGCCGGCTGATTGATGGGGCCGGCGGCGCGCCGCTGGAGAATCCCAGCGTGCTGATCCGCCAGGGGCGCATTGAGGCGGTATTGCCGGCCGGCGCGGACCTGCCGGCCGACGCCGACGTGCTGGCGCTGCCAGCGGCCACGCTCCTGCCCGGCCTGATAGATTGCCACCTGCACCTGATTGGCGACCGGCAGGCGCCGCCCTCCGAATGGGGCCGGCCGGCGCGCGCCGAGCTGGCGCGCAAGGCTGCCGCGCACGCTGCCGAGGCGCTGCGAGCCGGCGTGACCACGATCCGCGACTGCGGCGATATTGGCGGCGTGGTACCCGAGCTGCGGGATGCCGTTGCGGCCGGCGCGGCCAGCGGCCCGCACATCTGGGCCTGCGCCGGCGTCATCACCACGCCCGGCGGCCACGGCCACTTCATGGGCATCGAAGCCCAGGGGCCGGCGGCGGTGGCCCGCGCCGCCGAGAC
The DNA here is from genome assembly GCA_903872005.1 of uncultured bacterium. The sequence goes on from CAIQJD010000006.1 coordinate 2,876, forward strand.
GCTCCTGGAGCGCGGCGCGGATTTCATCAAGATCATCGCCAGCGGCGGGGGCGGCACGCCGGGAACCTATCCTTGGGACAGCCAGTTCAGCGCCGCCGAACTGCGCGCGGCCGTCGAAGTCGCCCACCGGCAGGGCAAGCGCGTCTGCGCCCACGCCCATTCCGTCTCGGCCATTCGCAACTGTCTGGACGCCGGCATTGACACCCTGGAGCATGTCACCTGGATCACGTCCGA
>CAIQJD010000007.1 GCA_903872005.1 uncultured bacterium
AGCGCCACGACCGTGGCCGCCGGCGGCGTGCACGTGGTGCGCGCCGGCGAATCATTGAGCGCCATTGCCCAGAAATATGGGACGACGGCCGCCGCCATCGCCGCCGCCAATGGCCTCACGAACCAGAACTTCATCTATCAGGGGCAGCGCCTGAGCATTCCCGGCAGCGCGACCACCGCGCCGACGGCCGCCGGCGCGACCGCGGCCGTCGCCAATGGCGTCAGCGCGGTGCATGTGGTGAAGGCCGGCGAGAGCCTGGCGAGCCTCGCGACGCGCTACGGCGTCTCGGCGGCCAGCATCGCCAGCGCCAACAACATCATCAACCAGAACATGATCTACGTCGGCCAGCGCCTCACCATCCCCGGCGCGCAGGACACGGCCGCGCCAACCCCCGCGCCGACCCTCGTGCCGTCCCTACCGACGCCGGCCCCGACCTTGCCGCCGACGCCGACGGCCGGCGCGGCCGGCGATGGGCGCTGGATTGACGTGAACCTGACCACGCAAACCCTGGTCGCCTATGAGGGCGAGACGCCGGTCTTCACGGCGCGCACTTCTACCGGCTTGCCGGGGACGCCCACCGTCGTGGGGCGCTACACCATTCAGTCCAAGTATCCGGCCGTCCACATGGCCGGCCCGGGCTACTCCCTGCCCAACGTCCCCTGGACGATGTTCTTCTACAAGGGCTACGCGATTCACGGGGCCTACTGGCACAACAAGTTCGGCCAACCGATGAGCCACGGCTGCGTCAATCTATCGGTCCCGGACTCGGAGTGGGTCTATAACTTCGCCAGCATCGGCACGGTGGTGGTGACGCACTACTGATCGAGGGATAGAGCGCAGAGAACATGCGGACGGACACGGCGCAATGCCATGTCCGTCCGCATGTCGTTTCTCCTGAAAGGAGTTCTGTCACCCGCCTTGTAAAGACGGATGTTTCAAGGGACATCGTCCTATCGCCTTGCTCCTTGGCTGCGCGATTTTCATACGCCATTGGCGTAATCTCGTCAAGCGCAAATCGTTTTCTTAAGGCGCCGCTCGTCCGCGTCCATCTGCGCGTGTCCGCGTCCCATTCCCCGCCGGCCCTAAAAGGACAACCCGAACATCCGCGTCAGCCAGGCGCGCCCCACATCCAGGGCGGCGATCTCGCCCAGGGTGAGGGCGGCCGCGATGAGCAGGGGCAGCGCCAGATCGCGCCAGGCGCGCGCCGCTCGCTCGCGGCGCATGAGGACCAGGACGATCAGAGCGTTGGCGATGCCGAGGATGCTCAGCGGCCCCAGCGCGCTGACCAGCGCCAGAAGGTAGAGCGCCGGCGGCCAGCCCCACCAGACCAGGCCGATGAGCGCGCCGGCCAATGCCAGCAAGACCCCCAGCTCGCGCCAGTTCTCGATGGAGCGCTGCGGGCGCGGCTCGGCCCAGACCGTGGCCCCGAAGACCGGGTAGACCAGGTTGCTCAACATCAGGCCGTTGCACATGCCGGTGGTCAGGCGCAGGGCGTTACGCGGCTCGTAGAGATGCGGCAGCCCCGGGAAGAGAGTGAGGTACGAGTTCAGGCCATCCGCGCCCCAGGCGACGAAGAAGAGGCCCAGGATGATCAAGATGGGGAGCGGCGGCAGCCGGCTGCAACGGGCGCGCCGGCGCGCCGCCAACATCCCGAAGCCGAGCATCACGCCGAGATAGGTTCCCGTGCAACGGGCGCACAGCGGCAGCGGCCGGCCGGCGAGCGTAAAGGAACGCGCCGGGATCTGATGGCAGACCGCGTAGCCAACCAGGCCGGCCGCCCCGCGCGGGGCGGCCGGTTGCCACGCGGCCAGCGCGCCCAGCAGCAGGGCCGCCGCCAGGGCGCCCAGCCACAACCTGCGCCGCGTCGCCGCGTTCATTGCTCGGCTGGCGCGTCGCCCAGGTGGACGCCGGCCAGGCTTTCCAGAGCCAGGAGCAGGGCGCTGATATTGTCATCGCCATGGCCGGCGGCCAACAGGCCGGCGTACCACTGCGCCACCTGGGCCACGCCGGGCATGGGGAAATTGCAGCGCGCCGCCGTATCCAGCGCGATACGCAGGTCTTTGAGGTGCATCCAGGCTTTGAAGCCCGGCGCATGGTTGCCATCCAACATGCGCGGCCCCTGCGTTTCCATTTGCCACGATCCGGCCGCGCCGCCGCGGATGGCCCCGAAGACTTTGCGCG
>CAIQJD010000008.1 GCA_903872005.1 uncultured bacterium
TCCGTTACTATAGCGTCTCCGTCAGACGCTCCCTTCAACTCATCGGAGCTCTCTCTACCTGACTTTGAAATGACCCTGCGATGTCCCCCTGGGCGTCTTGCCCCCGGAGTACCCGCAGAACCGTTCGCTCCTGCTACAGCCCGGCGACGTGCTGGTGGTCGCCAGCGATGGCTTCAGCGAGGCGCGCAACCAGGCCGGCGAGATGTTCGGCTATGACCATTTACTGCGTCACATCGAAGCGTTGACTCACGCCAACCAATCGGCCGAAGCGATGACAGCATCCCTCTTCGCTCTGCTATCAGACTACGGGGCCGGTTGTCCCCAGGATGATGACCAGACCCTGGTCGTCATCCGAGGCGTACTCTCATGAGAGAAAGCGACGAGCGAAGTGCTCTCGACGCAAGGAGCGAGACATGCAAGATGTAGGCATGAACGGCGACCTGATTCAGTTAAGTCTGCCGGCAACGCACAAATACTTGAACGTCGTCGGAGCTTGTGTGACGGCCATCATGGAACGCGTGGAAGGATTGGCAGAGCCACAAGCCGCCACTTACAATATCGTGTTGGCTGTGCATGAAATTTGCACCAATACCGTGAGCCATGCTTATGCCGGCCAGAGCGATGGTCGCATCGCGTTGTCCCTCGCGCTCGCCTCGGCGCCGCGCCGCCTGACCATTGAAGTGCGCGACGCCGGCCGGTCTTTCGATCCCGCTTCCGTCCCACTCCCCAATTTGGAACAGTCTCAGGAGCATGGCTACGGACTGTTTCTGGTACACGCCTTGATGGACGAAGTGACGTATAGCTCGGATGCGAGCGGCAACTGTTGGCGTCTGACAAAGACGTTTTGAATGAACGCGAAGGCGGACGCTCCGCGCGGAGAGAAACATGGCTATTGTTCTGGTCGTAGATGATTCGCCCATCCTACAGCGCATCACGGCATACACGCTGAACCGGGCCGGCTACACCGTCGTAGGAGCCTTGGGCGGCGCTGAGGCGCTCAGCTATTTGACCGAAAACCCCGTGGACTTGATCATCGTGGATCTCTCCATGCCGCAGATGGACGGCTTGACGCTGGTGCATGCGCTGCGCGCCGCGGAACGCACCCGCCGGCTCCCGATCATCATGCTCACTGCCAGCGGGCAGGAACAAGATCGGGTCAAAGCGCAGGCTGAAGGCGTGAACGCCTTCTTGACGAAACCCACCAGCTCGCAAGAATTAGTTGACGCCGTCAGCCGGCTGCAGCCGCCGGCCTGACCTGTCTCCACAACAAAAAACGCTGGCAACCCGATGGGTTGCCAGCTCCGTGGAGGCGACGGGCGGATTTGAACCGCCGGATGAAGGTTTTGCAGACCTCTGCCTTGCCACTTGGCTACGTCGAAAGCTACGCCCCTACTATAGAGTAGTGTCACAGTGGCGCGCCGATTTCACTCTACCACACAAGACCGCATCACGGTGGGAAGGTGAAACATGGCAAGGCGAAGCCGGGGCGAAGGGAATGTGCGTCAACGGGCCGATGGACATTGGGAAGGGTCGGTACAGGTTGACGGCCGGCGGCATTGGGTCACGGGCAAGACCCGCCAAGAGGCCGCCGAACGACTGCAAGAGCTTCAGAGAGCGAAGGCCGGCGGGGCGTTGGTCGCGCCGGCGAAGTTGACCGTTTCGGATTTCCTCACTCAGTGGCTTGCGAGCGCAGAGACCACGCGCAAGCCGTCCAGCTACCACAACCTTGAGAGCGTGGTGCGCGTGCATCTTGTCCCCGGCATCGGAGACGTGCGCTTGCAGAAGCTATCTCCCCTGACCATCGCCCGATTGTACCGCGACAAGAGCGCCGGCGGCCTGTCGGCGCGCCGCGTGCAAATCATCCATGAAACCCTGCGGGCGGCCCTCAATGACGCCATGCGCTGGCGACTGATACCCCACAACCCGGCCGCCGGCGTCAAGCCCCCACGCCAGATGCCGAAGGCGCGGACGGTCTGGACGCGCGAGCAGACCCGGTTTTTCGTGGCGACGGCGCGGGATGAAGACAGCCCGTATGCCTGGGCGCTTGTCCTGCTGCTGGCCCTGGGTCTGCGGGAAAATGAGCTTGCCGGCCTGACATGGGACGCGCTTGACCTGGGGGCCGGCGTCGCCCACATCGCGCGGGGCGTTGTGCATGTCGCCGGCAAACCGATATGGTCAGACCTCAAGACGGCAAGCAGCCGGCGCTCTCTGGCCGTCTCCGCGCTGGCCCGCGAGATGTTGGGCAAATTGCGGCGCTGGCAAGTTGCGGCGCGTCTGCGGGCCGGCGACGCGTGGGGCAACCCCGAAGGGCGCGTCCTGTGCACCAGCACGGGCGGCATAGCGACGCCCAACGTCCTGCTGAAGACGTTGCGGCATCTGTGCGAGGGAGCCGGCGCGCCGCGCCTGACCGTGCATGGCCTGCGGCATCAGGCGGCGTCTCTGCTACTGAGCGATGGGGCATCCATCAAGGACGTGCAGCAGCAGCTTGGGCATAGCCGGCCAAGCACGACGCTGAATGTCTACAGTCACAGCATACCAGGGGCCGGCGACGGCATCGCGGCCAAGATGGACATGCTGCTGACTGGCACTGATGGGGCGCGGAAGTAGGCATGTGCAAGAGCATGGGGACGCGGCGGCAATGGAAGCGGTAAGCCTGATAGCAGGCGGAACCGACCCTGTCAGGTTGTCAGGTTTGGCCGACAACCTGACAGGTAGTCTGACTTCGCACTATACCAATTATGTGCGACTGCGAAGATGCTGACATCGGCTGACAAACGGCCGCATGAGGTCTTGAAGTCGCGCGAGGGAGAGGCCCGGCAGCCACTGAATTGCGCCGCGAACGTTGGCCTACTCACCACCCTGTAGGAACAGCGCCCACACAATGCCAAGTGGCCCGAAGATGAAACCGGCCAGACAACCCAACAGCATCTTCTTGCCACGACTGCGGGCGATAATGCCAGCGATGGGACAACAGAGAAGCCAGAAGAACACGACAATCACTTCTGTGGGCATCGGTGTACTCCTATTCCAAGAGCCGCCGACTGGCGGCGCGTTGACGGCAACCCTGCCGGCCGGCTACCATTGCCTACCGCACGTCTGATTCATCATAGCATAGAGTCAGTCTGAAAGCAATAGCCGGTCTTGCCGGCCGGCGTCTGAGCTTGCCGGGCTGTGCGATTTCGTGTAAACTGAGGCCGAAGGAAACGCCCCCGCGCCGTTGGTAGCGGCCGGGGGCATGGCAAACCGTATTCCGGGGCGGCTTGCATCCATAGGATAGCGCAAGTCGCCCCCACAGTCAAGTAGGGGGCGTTTTGGTATATGCCGAAATTGAGTGCTATTGTTCGGGGTTTCGAGGAACGCAGAGCCGTGCTTGACCTTGATGCGCTGTACTCTGCGGAGGGCGAGGTCAATCTGAATGTTGTGCTTCAGGCGGGGCCTGAAGCATGTTTCAATGCCATGACTAGCGGGGAGTGGGAAGACGCTCTAGACGCAGTGCAAAAGGCGCTTGCCGTCGGTTTGTCCATGATGCCCGACCTGTCGGCGATAACGAAAGTAGCGGGTTCTCTCCAAACGTCCATGATGCCCGACCTATCGGCATTTCTGCAATGGTGCAAGGAGCGCGAATGCGAGTGGCGGCGCACGCTTGAAGAGATGTTCGCGGAGAGTCCGTTTGCAGACCTGCTGACGCTGTGGAAATCTACAGACGAAGGCGAACGGCGCGAGGCCGCCGGCCGGCTCGTTGATTCCTGGCTCACACGCCGGCGCGTGTTGGGCGATTTTCTTCCGCCCTATACCAGACAGGCGAAGGACGCCGACGCGAAGTGGCGGACATGGGCAATCGAAATCCTGGTTTACGAATTTCGTGCGGGCGTAGTTGACCCAGATTTCAAGATGTTGGGCGATGACATGCAGCATTTCCTGACCCTTCACTTTTCGCGGGCTATGCTGTGCGATGTATCCGCCGGCCGGCCGACTGAGATTGTAGGCGTCGCGCCGTCCAGCATCCAAGAGCCGCTGCGCGACGCCGGATGGGACGCTTGGTTCACGTATTACGGTGCGATGAAAGACGCCGGCCGGCGCTACACACTGAAAGACGTCGCCAAAGGCATGTGCCTTTCGCCAGAATACGTGAAGAATCAACACGCCGCCTGGGTACAGGAACACGGGGAGGAA
>CAIQJD010000009.1 GCA_903872005.1 uncultured bacterium
CGCAGCGCGTACCCGATGCTCCACCATCCAAGTGAACGCATCAGCACAGAGGAGGCACTACCGTGACCAACCAAACAGTCCTGGATGTTCTGACCCGCGCCATGTTCAACGAACAGGATGGCTACAACTTTTACGTGGCAGCGGCCCAGCGCACCAATGACCCTAAGGGCAAGGCCATGTTCCAAAGCCTGGCCAACGACGAGACCGAGCATCTCACCATCCTCCAGAATGAGTATCAACTGGTCTCGGAAGGCAAAGCCTTCGCCGATCTGGCGACGGCGCGGCAGAAGTTGCCGGCTCGCCCCGACCTGCAACTCTTCCCGGAGAAGGGCATCTTGCAGGACCTGCTCAAACAGGCGACGGGCGACGACGCCATCCTCAAAATCGCCCTCGACTTCGAGCTGAAGGGCTATCAGATGTACGACGCCGCCGGCAAGAGCGCGTCGGACAAGAACGCCGCCGCGATCTTCGCCTACATGGCGAAGATGGAAGACTGGCACTATGAGCTGATCCAGAAGAGCATCAACTACCTGGCCGACAAAGGCATCTGGTTCTTCGACGAAATCGAACGGCCGCTATTCGAGGGGTGAGCCAGCCGGCTTCCCATCTCTGCGGGCGAACGATATAAACCAACGGCGATCACAGACGAGAGAAAAGTTCAGAATGAGGAGGCATGAGTTAGACGTATGCGGAAGATGACCAAAGCCAATTTGGAAGCAGCCTTCGCCGGCGAAAGCCAGGCCCACATGAAGTATGCTGCCTTCGCTGAGAAAGCGCGGCAGGAAGGCTTCCCCAACGTCGGCCGGCTGTTCCAGGCCATTTCCTACGCCGAGCAGGTGCACGCCACCGGCCATCTGCGCACCCTGGATGGCGTCGGCAAGACGGCTGACAACCTGGAAGCGGCCATCGGCGGCGAGACCTTCGAGGTCGAAGAGATGTACGCGGCGTACAAAGTCGTCGCAGAAGCGCAAGACGAGAAGAGCGCGCTGCGCAGCATCAACTACGCGTTGGAGGCCGAGAAGATTCACGCTGTCATGTACGCCGATGCCAAGAAGAGCGTCTTGGCCGGCAAAGATGCCAGCATTGGCGCCGTCTATGTCTGCGACGTCTGCGGATACACCGGCTTCGGCGAAGCGCCGGATGCCTGCCCGGTCTGCAAAGCCAAGAAAGACAAGTTCAGCGTCTTCAAGTGATCGGCGCGAACCCAAGCGCCGGCAAGGAGCACCAACATGAAAAAGTACGAGTGCCTGGCTTGTGGCTATATCTATGACCCGGCGGTAGGCGATCCCGATAACGGCATCGCTCCTGGCACGCCCTTCGACAAATTGCCGGCGGACTGGGTCTGCCCGCAGTGTGGCGCTGGCAAGGACATGTTTGAGCCGGCCAGCTAACGCGCCGGCCTCAACTTACAGCGATCAGCGCCCAGCAGGCGATCCCTTGCCCGCTGGGCGTTGATTGCTGCTTCTCGTTTTACACCTGGAAAGGAGCGCATGCGATGCGTTTCGTGATTCTGGGGAATGGCGTCGCCGGCGTCACGGTCGCGCGTTATCTCGCGCGCGCCGGCTTGCCCGATACATCCATCGAAATCTACACCGATGAACCCTTCCCGTACTATCCCAGACCCAAGCTGCCCGATTTCCTGGCCGGCGTCGTCTCGCAAACCGAGCTGATTCCGTACACCCCCGACTGGTACGCCGAACGCGGCATTCAGGTGCATCTGAATGCTGGCGCCGCCGCGCTGGACGCTGCCGGCAAACGCCTGATTCTGGCTGACGGGAGCGCCGTCCCCTATGATCGTCTGCTCCTTGCCAACGGCGGGCGCTCCAACGTCCCCCCGATCCAGGGAGTGCACAAAGCCGGCGTCTTCACCTTGCGTAACCTGACCGACGCGCTCGCCATTCGCGCCCATGCGGCCAGAGCCGCCACGGCCGTCGTCATCGGCGGCGGCTTGCTGGGACTCGAAGCGGCGCGCGGCCTGAACCTCCTGGGACTGAAAGTCACCATCGTCGAATTCTTCGCGCGCCTCTTGCCGCGCCAATTGGACGAGGCCGGCGCAGCCGTCCTGCAAAAGGCCATCGAAGCCCTGGGCATCGCGGTGGTGACCAATGCCGCCACGGAAGAATTGCTCGGCGCAGAACGCGTCGCCGGCGCGCGCCTGAAAGACGGCCGGCAACTCCCCGCCGACCTGGTGCTGATCTCGGCCGGCGTGCGCTCGAACGTGGAGTTCGCTGCAGCGGCCGGCCTCAAAGTCAATCGCGGCGTCGTGGTGGATGAAGCCATGCGCGCCAGCGAGCCGGACATCTGGGCCGCCGGCGACGTGGCCGAATTTGCCGGCCGCGTCTGGGGCATCATCCCGGCGGCAGTGGAGCAAGCGCGAGTCGCCAGCGCCAATATGCTCGCCCCGGCCGGCGCCGGCGCGGCCGCCTACGTGGACATCGTGCCAGCGAATACCCTCAAGGTCCTGGGCATTGACCTGACATCTATCGGCAACGTCAACCCCGAAGGGGCCGGCTTCACCGAATTGCGCCGCGTCGACGCGGCCGCCGGCCGCTACGAGAAGCTGGTCCTGCGCGACGGCAAGATCGTTGGGGCGATCCTCTTGGGCAGCCAGACGCGCGTTGCCACAGTCTCCGAATTGATCAACCAAGGCGTCAACGTGACGGACGTAGCCGGCCGGCTCCTGGACGATGCCTTCGACCTGAAACAACTGCTCTAGACCTGGCGTTGCCATGAGGAGGTGGAAATCGCACATGGACAAAACGAGAGCCATCGAGCTACTGAGCCTGGACATGCAAGACGAGCATGCCGCTATCATGCAATACTTGACCCAAGCCTACGCCATCGGCGAGGGAGACTTGGCCTGCGAAATGGAGGCCATCGCGCGTGAAGAGATGCAGCACTTCCGCTGGTTGGCCGAGACCATTGGCGCGTTGGGGGGCAAGCCAGACATGCGTCGCGGCAACGTCGTCTTCGGCGGGCCGCGCGTCGTCGCCATGCTGGGCGAAGATGTCAGCGCCGAAGAGCGCGCCATCGCCCAGTATCGCGCCCACATCGCCGAGCTGAACGACCCGGCCATCACCCTCACCTTGAACCGCATCATCGCCGACGAAGACGCCCACCACGCCAAATTCGTCAAATTGCAGACAGAGCCGGACCCGGCGCTGGAAGTACGCATGGAATCCGCGCCGGCAGCCGAAATGCAGCACGTCGCCGGCTTCTTGCAAGAAGATGCCACCCACGAGTATACTGTCATCTTGCAATACTTGGCCCATGCGTTCGCGACGCCCCACTGCGAGGTGGAGCACGAAATGGAGCATGCCGCCATCGAAGAAATGCGCCATCTAGGCTGGCTGGCCGAGGAGATGGAAGGACTGGGCGGGCGCGTCGCCATGAATCACGACGACCTGGCCCTGCCGGCCGGCACCGACTCCATGCTGGGCGCCGATATCGCCATCGAGAAGTCGGTAGCCGCCGAATACCGTCGCCAGGCGGCCGCATCTGATCCGGAGACCGCCAGGCTCTTCGAGCGGCTGGCCGGCGAAGAGGAACATCACATCCACGTCTTCAAGGGGCTGCTGACCCAAGCAGCGCCAGCGCACCCCGCGCCGACCCAACCGAAGCTCACCATAGGCAGCCTGCTGGGCAAGCAACAGAAATAGCGTAAGGAATCACCGAGCCACCAAGAGGAGGATCATAGATCATCATGGACGAGCTACTCATGCGTAACGCAGCGCCTCTCAGCGCCGAAACCTGGCACGCCATTGACGAAACGGTCGAGCATGTGGGGCGACAACAATTGGTCGGCCGGCGCTTCGTCAGCCTGGTCGGTCCCCTGGGCGCCGGCGCGCAAACGGTACCGACGGCCAAAGTCGAAGCCGGCGAAACCATCCGCGTCAGCGAGCGCCGCCTGCTGGAGTTCACGCCCCTGAGCCAGGACTTCATCATCGCCTACGAAGAACTGGTGGCCGCTCAACAATCGGGCCTCGGGCTGGACCTGGGGCCGGCGGCCATGGCGACGGCCGCGCTGGCCAAAGCCGAAGATGAGCTGCTCTTCGCCGGCCTCAAGGGCGCCAAAGGCGTCGCCTCCGCGCCCCTGGGCGAATGGGACAAGAGCGGCGGAGCCTTCGCCGCAGTCGCCGGCGCGCTGGAGAAGCTCATCGGCGCCGGCGTCTATGGCCCCTACGCCCTGGCGCTCAGCCCCGGCCTGTACACTCAGACCCAGCGCCTGATGGCCGATTCCGGCCTGCTGGAAATCCAACAAATCCGCGATCTGGTGGGCGGCAACGTCTACTTCTCGCCGGCGCTCAAGCCCAAAGAAGGCATTCTGGTTGCCAATGCCCCTTACAACCTGGATCTGGTGATCGCCCAGGACATGGTCGTGGCCTACACGGCCAATGTCGGCCTCGATCATAGCTTTCGGTTGATGGAGAAGCTGGCCCTGCGGGTCAAACGGCCGGCGGCCATCTGCGTGTTGAAATGACGCCCAGCTAGGCTGACGATGGACAGACGGCCGCCGCTCTCTATGGGAGTGGCGGCCGTTCTTGCTGTAAGCTCCAGGCGCAAAATTGGGACTTGACAACTCCGCGAAAGGGTGGTACAATCATCTTAAGTTATGAATATCAGATATTTAGATAATCAGCAGAATACCGATGACCCGATGCAACCCTTCTCACCCAAGAGTACGATGGTCGCTGACCTCATCCGTGAGCTGAACGTGAGAATATGGCGCGGCGACTTCAAGCCCGGCGCCTTCTTGCCGCCGCAGAAGGACCTGGCCGCGCAACTGGGCGTCAGCATCTCCACGGTACGCGAAGCCATCCAGGGATTGGTCGCGATGGGTCTGCTGGAATCGCGTCCCGGCAAGGGCACGTGGGTCCGCCCCGACGCACTGGATGGATTGGTATCTCCATCTGTCGTGCGAGCGCGTCTCGGCACGCTCAGCGCACGGATGGTCTACGAAACACGCACGGTGATCGAAGTCGGCCTGACGGAATTGGCCGCGGAGCGCGCCTCTGAAGAGGAAACGCAACGCATTGGCGCAGCCCTGGAGCAGATGAAGGCTCACGTCAACGACGAACAGACGTTCTTGCGAGCCGACCTGGAATTCCATCTGGCTGTGGCCGAAGCCAGCCACAATGACCTGCTCTATCAGCTCTATATCCTTTCGCGCAATCTGGTATCCGAAGTCATCGCGCAACTGGTTCAAGGCCAGACCGTACGAGAGGATTCTGTACGCTTGCAAGAAGATATCCTGCGATCCATCGCCAGCCGGCAGCCGGCCGCCGCGCGCCACGCCGCCCTGGCCCACATGCACTACATCCGGCCATTCTTTGAATCGCCGCCAGAAACGGAGTCGCCATGATCTATCCTAATCTGCATGCCGCGCCACGAGCACACGTCTTCAGTGATGCTCAAATTCAACAGATTCACCTGGCTACCCTGGAATTGCTGGAACGCACCGGCATGCAGATCACGCACGCCGGCGCGCGCGAAATGCTCTATCGCGCCGGCGCGCGCGTGGATGGAAATCGCGTCCGCATCCCTTCGCATCTGGTTGAAGAAGCCCTGCGCCGGGCGCCCCATCGGGTCGTCCTGGGAAAACGCGATGGCTCCCGCTCCCTTTTCCTGGAAGAACGCAAGTATTACTATGGCGCGAGTCTGGATTGCCCGGACTACCTGGATCCAGCCACCAATGAGCGCCGGCCCTTCACTCGCGCCGACTGTCGGCAGACCGCTGCCCTGGCTGATACCCTCCCCAACTACGCCTGGGTCATGACTTGCGGCATGGCGGCCGATGCGCCGGCGGCCCTCACCGACCGCACCGCCGTGAAAGATACCCTCACGCACTGCGCGAAGCCGCTGGTCTTCATCTGCAAGGACGCACAAAGCGCCCGCGATATCTACGAGATGGCCCTGCTCATCGCCGGCGGCGAAGAACGCTTCCGCCAGGCCCCTTTCCTGGTGCACTACTCCGAGCCAGTCTCGCCCCTGGTGCATTTCGATCCGGCCGTGGACAAGCTGCTCTTCTGCGCCGAAAAGGGCATCCCGCTCATCTACTTCCCGGCGCCCATGGCCGGCGGCACCGCGCCGGTGACCTTTGCCGGCGCCATCGTCCAGGCCAGCGCCGAATCCCTCAGCGGACTCGTTCTGGCGCAACTGGCCCACCCTGGCGCGCCCTTCATCTACGGCGCGTTCACCACCATCATGGATATGACCAGCACCGTCTTTTCCTACGCCGCGCCAGAAATGAGCCTGATGGTCGCCGGCATCACCGAGATGGCGCACTTCTACGGCCTGCCGGTCTTTGGCACTGCCGGCTGCTCCGATGCCAAGTTTCCCGACCAGCAGGCCGCCGCAGAGGCCGCCTTCTCCTGTTTCAGCTCGGCCCTCAACGGGGCCAACCTGATTCATGACTGCGGCTGGCTGGACCATGGCGCGCTGGCCTCGCCGGCGCACATGACCCTGGTCAACGAAATCCTCTACATGGTGCGCCAATACATGCAGGGCATCCCGGTCAGCGACGAAACGCTGGCCCTCGATGTCATCCATCAGGTCGGCCCCGGCGGCCACTTCCTCC
>CAIQJD010000010.1 GCA_903872005.1 uncultured bacterium
AGGGGCGGCCCTTGTGGCCGCCCTGCTGACACGAAGCCTGTAGGGGCGGCTCTTGTGGCCGCCCTGCTGACACGAAGCCTGTAGGGGCGGCTCTTGTGGCCGCCCTGCTGACACGAAGCTTGTAGGGGCGGCTCTTGTGGCCGCCCTGCTGACACGAAGCCTGTAGGGGCGGCTCTTGTGGCCGCCCTGCCTGGCGCCAGGGGCAGGGACAAGCCCTACCCGTACAGCGCCGCAGAAGGGGTGGCGTTGCATGCTCAAAGGTCTGCTCAAAACGATGCGGCCGAAGCAGTGGCCGAAAAATGTCTTCATCTTTGCCGCGTTGATCTTCGACAAGAAGCTGCTGAGTCCGCTCTGGTTCGGCCGCGCCATCGCGGCCTTCGCCCTCTTCTGCCTCATCTCCAGCGCCGTCTACATCATCAATGACCTGGTGGACATCGAGAAAGATCGCTCGCACCCGACCAAGCGCAACCGGCCGCTCCCTTCGGGCCAACTGAGCCAGGGCGTCGCCATCGTCGCCGCGATCATCTTCATCATCGCCGGCCTGGGCCTGAGTTTCCTGCTCAACTGGCGCTTCGGCCTCATCGTCGCCATCTACCTGCTACTGATGATCCTCTACTCGTTCAAGCTCAAGAACGTGGTCATCATTGACGTGCTGACCATCGCGGCCGGCTTCGTGCTGCGGGTCGCCGGCGGCGTGGTGATCATCACGGTGGAGCGCTTCTCGCCCTGGTTGTATGTCTGCATGACGCTCCTGGCGCTCTTCATGGCGATCGGCAAGCGCCGGCACGAGCTGACCCTCCTGGCCGGCGACGCGGCCAACCATCGCGCCATCCTGGAAGAGTACAACCTCGATTTCCTCGACGACATGATCGGCCTGGTCACTTCGACCACCGTCATCGCCTATTCGCTGTACACCTTCTCGGCCCCCAACTTGCCGGCCAACCACACCATGATGCTGACCATCCCCTTCGTGCTCTATGGCCTCTTCCGCTATCTGTATCTTGTGCGGGTCAAGGGGTTAGGCGGCGCGCCCGAAGAGCTGCTCCTGAAAGACCTGCCGCTGCTGACATCGGTGCTCCTCTTTGGGCTGTCGGCCGTCGCGGTGCTCTACCTGGGATAGCCGGCGCAGCACGACACACTATACGGAGATTGTATCTTATGGAACACGCAATTCGTCTGCGCTGGACGCAAGACATGCAATTCGTTGGCACGGACGCCAGAGGCCACTCGCTGGTGCTCGATTCTTCCAGCCAGGGCGAGAACTCCGGCCATTCGCCCATGGAGCTGCTCCTCTTCGGGCTGGCCGGCTGCATGGGCATGGACGTCATCTCCATCCTCAAGAAGAAGCAGCAGAAGGTCGCCCAGTTTGAGCTGCGCGTCGGCGGCGACCGCCGGCCGGATCACCCGCGCGCCTGGACGCGCATGCACGTCGAGCTGGTCGTGCGCGGCCAACAGATTGACCCGGCGGCCGTGGCCCGGGCCGTGGAGCTTTCGGAGACCAAGTACTGCTCAGTCTACGCCACCCTGACGCCCAACGTCGCCATCACCCACTCCATCGTGGTCGAAGAGCTGGCGTGAGCGCGGCCGAAGAGCTGGCGGCGCTGCAAACAGAGATGCGCGCCTGCCGGCGTTGCGCCGAGGCCGGCTTCGCGGCGGCCGGGCCGGCCGTCTTCTGGGGCGACGCTGCGGCGCGCTGGATGCTGGTGGGCCAGGCGCCGGCGGCGGCCGATTTGCAGCACGAGAGCCGCCCCTGGACCGGGCCGGCCGGCCGGCGGCTGATGGGCTGGCTGGCGCGCGCCGGCCTGGAAGAGAACGCCGTGCGCGCCGGCGCGTATCTCTGCGCCCTGACGCGCTGTTACCCGGGCAAGGGCGCCGGCGGGCGCGGCGACCGC
>CAIQJD010000011.1 GCA_903872005.1 uncultured bacterium
CTACGCGCCGGATTTCTTCGCGTTTGTCTTCATGGCGCTGGATCCGGTGCAGCATCAGTTCTTTCACCTGCTGAATTTCGAGGAGACGCTGCCGCCGGCGCAGATGGAACAACGGGCCGCGATCCTCAACGTATATCGGGCAGTAGATCAGGGCATCGGGGAACTGTGCGACGCGTTGGGAGATGACGCGCTGGTCTTCATCATGTCCGATCATGGCTTTGGGCCCCTGGATGGGTTCCTGCATTTGAACAACTGGCTTCTGGCGCATGGGTACCTGGCGCTGAAACGTGACCCGGAGACGTGGCTGAGGCGGATGCTGTTTCGCGCCGGCCTGACGCCGGAGAACGTATATCGCACGTTGCGTTCCTGGGGCCTGGATTTGCGGCAGAAGGCTAATCGCGGGCAATCGTACAAGCGGCTGCGACGTTACTTCCTCTCGTTTGCCAACGTGGATTGGAGCCGCACGCGCGCATACGCGCTGGGGCATATTGGGCAGGTCTTCATCAATCTGAAAGGCCGGCAGCCGCAGGGCGTCGTCGCGCCGGGGCAAGAGTACGATGAGCTGCTCGGACAATTGAGCGCAGAGTTGCTGGCATTGCAGACGCCGGGGTCGGGCCGCCCGTTGATCGCGCGAGTCTATCGGCAGGGAGAAGTGTATCACGGGGGGTGTTTGGACGATCTGCCCGATCTGGTGCTGGAGCCGACCGATTTCCGCTATGTGGCCTTTGGCGAGTCGGAGTTTGCGTCGAACAAGGTGGTCGCTCCGACGTTCGGTCATACCGGGCATCACCGAATGAATGGGACGTTCGTGGCGGCCGGGCCGGGGGTGCGCGCCGGCCGTGCGGAGGGAGTGAGTCTGGTAGACTTGGCTCCAACGATCTTGAGCGCCCTGGGATGCCCGATTCCTGTGGAGATGGATGGGAAGGCGCTGCGTTCTGTCTTCAGCGAGGGAGCGTTGGCGCAGGGGGGCGCGGTCTTCTCGTCGGCGACTGGGGCTGTGGAGCAGGAACATGACGACAGCCCGTATTCGGCGCAGGAAGAGGAGGAGATACGATGCCGGCTGGAGAATCTGGGCTACATCGCCTGAGCGGATTTTCCACATGGCTGGAGCGGCGCTGGCTCATCCTGGCCATCGCGCTGATGGTGGCCGGCATCTGCCTGGGGGCATTGTATCGCCCGGATCTTCAACGGCTGGATGGGGATGATAGCATCCAGATCTATTTGGCGCAGCGCGTGCTGGAAGGATCCCCCCCGTATGTGGCCGGTCTGTACGCCAAGACGCCGGCGACGCCGCTGTTGACGGCGGCAGCGATGATGGTCGGGCGCGCCGCCGGCTTGAGCGACGTCTTGAGCGGCCGGTTGCTGTTTGTGGCGCTGGGGGGATTGTGCGTATTGGCGATGGCCCTGGCGGGGACGGCGATCTTCGCCGGCAGGTCGCGCTCCCGAGGCGCTACGGCGGCGCTGGGCGGGCTGGCAGCGGCGGCGACTTTGCTGTCGTTCCGCGTCCTGTTCGTCTTTGCAGCGAAGGGGATGGAGCCAAAGCTGATTCTGGCGGCGTTTGGGTATCTGTCGCTCTGGCTGACGGCGCGCCGGCGGTGGGGTTGGGCGGGCACCTGTGCGGCGTTGGCCTTTCTGGCGTGGCAGCCGGCCGGCCTGTTCATGGCGGCGGTGTTGCTGGCGGCATTGTGCCAGGCCGGCGAGCCGCGACTGAGAGCGCTGGGACGCGTCGCGCTGGGGATGTGTGTCCCGTTGGCGGCGGTAGGTGGGTATCTGGGAGCGACGGGAGCGATGGCGGCGGCCTGGCGGCAGGCCGGGTTGGGGGCCTTGACCTTCGGCCGCGCTGCCGTCGAGGGAGGCAATCTGCTGCAACGGCTCATGAGCAATCCGATGACCATAGTCGCGCTGACGGCCACCTCTTTTCACCTGGCGCGACCGGTGTTTTTGGCGGGACTTCTCGGGTGGGTCGGATTGGGCGTGGTGGAGCCATTGCGGGTGAGCTTATCGGCGAGGGCCGAGAGCAATTGGGCCGGCCGGTTGTGGGATGCTCTGCGCCGGCCGACGCAACTACCCGTTCTGGTCGTGGGCGCGGGATTTCTGGCATTCAGCGCGCTAGATTTTCAGGGCGGGCCGGACTTTTTGCCTCTGATGCCGCTGGCCGGCCTGGGGATCGGGTGGTGGCTGGCGACGCTGAGCGATGTGGCGATAGGGCGTCGCTGGTGGGCGGCTACCCCGGTGATCGGGCTGGCCGTCTGCGCGGGTTTGGTCGGCCTGGGGGGGCTGCACTACGCACAGTCGCCGGTGCGCGCTCGCGCCTTGCAGACCCAGATTGAGGCGGCCGAGACGCTCTACGAGATCGTGGGCGAGGATGCTGAGGTACAGTTCTTCAATTGTCTGGGGCCATTGGTATTCTACCGGCGGGCAAACGCGACCCGATTCTTGCACCTGGGGAGCAAGAGTCTGAATCTGATGACGCGCGAGGGGGGCGCTATGGGCGACCTTGCGGCGTTGATCGAGGCGCAGAAGATGCCGGCGGTGGTGTTCGATGGCGGAAGGTACGGGGATGCCCCCTTACAGGCGCTCATCGCCGAGCATTACGCGCCGGCGAACCTCAGGCTATCTGGCTGTCTGGGGGCGACTTCTACTGAGGTCTGGCGACGGACGGCGCCATAGGCGGAGAAGCGAGGTGAGAGGGAATGATGACTTCTGCTGGCGAACCGCGGGTTCCTCCGTTGCGCCGGCTTGCTGAGCTACTGTCGCGCCACTTCATTGTCCTCGCGTGCGCTCTGATGATTGCCGGCGTGCATCTGACTATCTTTTATCGCCCCGATCTACAGCAGATGGAGGGTGACCACAGCATTCAGATCTATCTGGCGCAGCGCGCGCTGGATGGATCGCCGCCCTACGTAGCGGGGCTGTACGCCAAGACGCCGGCGACGCCCTTGCTGACGGCCGGAGCCATCGCGGTGGGGCGGCTGCTGTCGTTGAGCGACATCATGAGCGGGCGGCTGCTGTTCGTGGCGCTGGGCGGGCTGGGAGTGCTGGCGCTGTGTTTGGCCGGGGCAGGCATTTTCGTTGGTCGGACGTGGAGAGCGGGCGACGGCGGAGCGGCGGCCGGCGGGTTGATCGCCGGAGCGACGCTCCTTGCGTTCAGTCTGCTCTCGATATCGGCGGCCATGGGGATGGAGCCGAAGCTGATCCTGATCGTCTTCGGATACCTCGCCGTCTGGTTGACGGCGCGGCGGCGCTGGGGATGGGCCGGGGCGTGCGCGACGATGGCGTTTCTGGCGTGGCAGCCGGCGGGATTGTTCCCGGTCGCGGTGGCGCTGGCCGCCGTATGCCAATCTGGGGAGGCGCGGCCGAAGGCGCTGGGGCGCGTCCTGTTGGGCGCATTGATCCCGTCGGCTGTGGTGGGTGTGTATCTCATGGCGACTGGGGCGCTGGGGCCGGCGTGGCGACAGGCCGGGCTGGGGGCGTTGAGCATCGGTCAGGTTGTGGTGGGCAAGGGAAGTCTTCTGTCGAGCTTCGGCGGCAATCTGGGACGCATCTACGGTAGGCTATCCGAGACGTATCTGGGGATGGCACGGCCGGTCTTCCTGACGGGTCTGGCGGGGTGGATTGGGCTGGCAGTAGTGGAGCCGCTGCGGGCGATGTTGCAGGAGAGGGACGGCGGACGGCGCTTGCGGCGGCTTTGGGAAGCGGTGCGCCGGCCGGCGCAACTGCCCATCATGGTGGTGGGCGCTGGGTTTCTGACATTCAGCGCCATAGATTTCCAGTCGGGGCCGGACTTCTTGCCGCTATTGCCGCTGGCCGGCCTGGGGATCGGGTGGTGGTGGCTGTTCTTGAGCGACTATCTGATGCCGCGTCGGTGGCTGAGCGTCAGGATTTGCGGCGGCCTGGTGGTGTGCGCGGCGCTGGCCGGCTTCGGGATGATCCAGCTTGTCAAGTCGCCGGCCCAGCCGGCGGCATTGCAGGCGCAGGTCAAAGCAGCCGCGGCATTGTATGAGCTTGTGGGTGATGAGACGGACGTCCAGTTCTTTGGGTGTCTCGCTCCTCTAGTGATCTATCGGCGGCAGAACGTGATGCCGTACGTGATGTTGAAGACGAAGCACCTGAATCTGATGGCGCGCGAGTTGGGCGATATCAGCGATCTGGCGGCGTTGGTCGAGCAGAATCAGACGCCGGCGCTGGTCCTGGCCGGTGTCAGCGCCGGCAACGAGAGGCTGGCAACACTTCTGGCAGCAAGCTATAGGCGTGTCTCGGTCAGCCTGGGAGTCTGCATGGACCGTGAAGCCTCGACGATTTTGATACGAAAAGTCCCGGGGAGGTAGGTAGGAGAGGCATGGGGAGAGGACTGGAGAGGCGGGAAGATTGCATGGCAACAGCAGCGTCGGGAACTGATGGGTTGAACAGGCTCACTGCGTGGATGACACGGCGTTGGGTGATTGTGGTGATCGGGTTGGCAGTGCTTGGCGTAGGCGTGACGTGTCTATATCGTCCCGATCTGCAGCGGATGGATGGCGACCACAGCATTCAGATCTATCTGGCGCAGCGGGCGTTGGATGGGGAGCCGCCCCACGTGGCGGGGCTGTACGCCAAGACGCCGGCGACGCCGTTGCTGACGGCCGGGGCCATCGCGGTGGGACGTTGGGTGTCCATCAGTGACATCATGAGCGGCCGGCTGTTGTTCGTGGCGTTGGGTGGGCTGTGCGTCCTGGCGGTTGGCCTGGCGGGGACGGCGGTCTTGGCTGGCCGGCCGTGGCGGCAAGGGGCCAACGGAGTGGCCATGGGCGGGCTGGCGGCGGCAGCAACTTTGCTGTCATTTCGCCTGTTGTCCATTTCGGCTGCCAGGGGGATGGAGCCGAAGCTCATTTTGGTGGCGTTTGGCTATCTGGCCGTGTGGTTGATGGCGCGGCGGCGTTGGTGCTGGGCCGGCGCGTGCGCGGCGATGGCGTTCCTGGCATGGCAGCCGGCGGGATTGTTTATGGTCGCGGTACTCCTCGCCGCGTTGTGCCAGAAGGGCGAGTCGCGGATGAAAGCGCTGGGACGTTCCGTCCTTGGGCTGTGCCTGCCATTGGCGGCCGTGGCGGCGTACTTGTGGGCAACGGGGGCGAGGGCGTCGGCGTGGCGGCAAGCCGGATTGGGAGCGTTGACGTTTGGTCAGGCTGCCGTCGGACGAGGCAATCTGGCTGGCCGGCTTTCAACGAATCC
>CAIQJD010000012.1 GCA_903872005.1 uncultured bacterium
GCCATCAATGTGGCGCGCACGGCCGACGACAGCAGCCTGGTGGAAGCGTTGGCCGGCACCCTGGCGGCGGTTTTCCCCAGCGTCTATGTGCTGAACGAGCCGCTCTTCGGCGAAGATCTGGGGAACAGTCTGGTGATTGCGACGAATCAGCCGACGCAGTTGAGCAATTTCCAGGCGAACATGGCAGAGCTGGCTGGCAATCCGTTGCTGGCAGAAGTGGCGCGCCGCGCTGCGCCGCACATTGGCGTGGCCCGGGCCGGGCAGATCGTGTTCACCGATGACCGCTCGCCCATTGAGCAGATGATGCATCAGTTGATGCTGCGCTACGTGCTGGCCGGCAGTTGAGGCTGAGAACCGACCCATTCTGAGGCTCTGCGCCTCGGCGGTGGGTCCATGGGCTGGCTTTGACATCATCTGGCTGCCACACTTGCCAAAGTGACGCCGGCCGGGCATAATGGCAACGTCAGGGCGCCACGCTCCAAGAGCGTGTTTCATTCTAGAGGGGAGCGGACAGCGGGATTGGTGTAGCCTAAGCCCCTGGTGGGCGTTCTGGCGCCCCGGTCGGACGCGCCAAGGCGCTAAGCTACGATTCACGCCCATTCTGAAACACACCCCGCTCCAGCGAGCAGCTACATCCAAAGAAGGGGTTGGCGAAATGCGACTAAGCGACAAAGTGGCTATCATCACCGGGGGTGGAAGCGGCATTGGCCGGGAAACCTGCCGGCTCTTCGCCAGAGAAGGCGCGACGATCATCATTGCGGACTTGATCGTGGAAGAGGCCGGCAAGGTCGCCGCGGAGCTGACTGCCCAGGGGCAGCCGGCCCTGGCGCTGCAGGTAGACGTGACGGATCTTGACCAGGCCAACCGCATGGCCGGCGTTGTCCTGGAGCAGTACGGCCGCATTGATATTCTGGCGAATATCGCCGGCGGCTCCGCCGGGCCGGCCATCAAGAGCAAGCTGGGCCTCTTCGCCGACTCGGCCAAAGAGCGCTGGGAAGACATGATTCAGCTCAATCTCTTCGGGCCATTCAATTGCACGCGGGCCGTCATCAATCACATGATCGAGAGGCGCAGCGGCAAGATCGTGAACATCGCCTCGACGGCCGGCATGATCGGCATGCAGAACGGCGTGGAGTACTCGGCGGCCAAGGGCGGGGTCATCGCCTTCACCAAGGCGCTGGCGAAGGAGGTCGCGCCCTACGGCATCAACGTCAACAGCATCTCGCCGGGCGTGATCGGTAGTCCGCGCGTTCAGCAGATCAACAAAGACAAGATCCAACAATGGAC
The DNA here is from genome assembly GCA_903872005.1 of uncultured bacterium. The sequence goes on from CAIQJD010000012.1 coordinate 1,288, forward strand.
CGAAGGCATCCCGCTGGGCCGGCTGGGCAAGCCCGAAGAAGTTGCCAATGTGATCTTGTTCCTGGCTTCCGATGAAGCCAGCTACATCACCGGCGAGAACATCGTGGTGGCCGGCGGGATGCCGCTGGGGCCGAAGGGCTATTAGCCCTGTCGTCCGCATAGAGACTGTCAGGAGGTGATTGTCCATGACGTGGCCGATTGAGTACTTCCACTACGTGCCGGCCCCATCCAGCATCATCGAAATGATGCCGGGCGCCATGAAATTGATGACCCAATGCGCCGCCGTGAAGCCCGGCGAAAATGTCGTCATTGCCTGCGATACGAACAAGCTGCGACTGGCCGAGGTGCTGGCGGCCGCCGCGCGCGCCGTGGGTGGGATACCCGTCATCACGATGTTTCCAACCACCGGCGCGCACGGCGCCCAGGTGCCCAGGCCGGTCGTGGCCGCCTGCGCCCAGTCGGATGTCTTCTTCCTGCCGACGAGCTGGTCCATGACCCACACCGATGCGCGGGTTCAGGCGATCAAGAATGGGGCGCGGGGCACGACGATGTGTGAAGTGACCGAGGACTGCCTCTGCACCGGCGGCATCCTGGCCGATTTTGAGGAGCTGGATCGGGTCGCTCGCAAGTTGGGCGCGATCCTGGCAGAGACCGAGACCGTGCGTATCACCTCGCCGGCCGGCACGGACATCTCCGGACGCGTGACGCGCCGGCCGGTGCAGTACGAAACGGGTCTCTTCCGCGAGCCGGGTCAGTTTGCGGCCCTGCCCGATAGCGAACTCAACATCTCGCCCATCGAAGGCTCGACCGAGGGCGTTTTCGTCGGCGACGTCCGACTCATGGGCTACGGCGTCCTGCGGGACGAGCCGGTGACGATTCGGGTTAGCGCAGGCCGAGTGGTGGAGGTGACGGGGGGCCAGCCGGCCGAGTATCTGCGGCGCACATTGGCCGCATTCAATGATCCGCGCGCCTACAACCTGGCCGAATTCGCCGTGGGACTCAATCCCTTCAGCCGCACCTACGCCACCAATCTGGAGGACCTGGGTAGGCTCGGCTTCGCCCACCACGGGATCGGCAGCAGCTACGCGATTGGGGGTCAGGTATTGGCCCCTTGCCACATTGATGTCATCTACAAAGACGCCACCGTCGCGTTCGACGGCCGGGTGGTGCTTGATAAGGGCAAGCTCCTGATTTGAGCAAGGTCTGGACCAAGGAAGACTGAACAAGGAGAGCACAATGTTCTACGAAACCGAGGTGCGTCGAGTGAGGCCGGAGGAACGCGTGTCGGCTCTGATTGCGCTCACGCCGGCGGAATCCAAGCGCCTGATCGCCAAGGGCGTGGCCGGCCTGCCCGAAGTGAAACGGGCCATGCAGCAAGGCATCATCATCGTCGGTCGCGGCACTACTGATGCCTTTGTGGCCGAAGAATTGACCGGAGAGGCGATCGAATACAAGGCCCAATATGCCGCCGGCTTTATCTCCGATGGAGAATTGTCGGTCACGCCGGCCGCCAAGCTGATGCCGGTCGTCGTCCTCCGGGATGGCAAGCGCGTCGACATGCGGCCGGTGGATGCGCTGCGGGAATTCGGGGCGCACGATGTGTCCATCAAGGGAGCCAACGCGGTGGATGCGGACGGCAACGTGGGCGTATTGGCCGCCGGCCCCGACGCCGGCACGATAGGCGGCATCCTGCCCATCCTCCTGGCGCGCCAGAGCTACTTGATTTGCCCGGTGGGGTTGGAGAAGATGATCCCGTCCGTGCCGCAGGCTTGCCGGGCCACCGGCCTGTATCGCTTCAAGTACAGCACCGGCGTGCCGGTGACTCTCATCCCCGCCCCGAACGCCATCGTCGTGACCGAAATCCAGGCTTTCGAGGTGTTGACCGGCGTGAAAGCCGTTGCTGTCGCCGGCGGCGGCATCGCCGGCTCGGAAGGCATCGCGGTGCTATCGCTGGAGGGAGACGCGGCGCAGATCGAGGCTGCCATGGCCCTGGTGAAGGCCGTCAAGGGCGAGCCGGCGGTCAGCCGGCCATTCAGCCGGAACATTCCCGCGGCGGCCGAGCTGGGTTTCGACGCCATGGAGCAGTGGAAGGCGCTGGCGGCCGACGCCGGCTTCAAGTTGCCGGGCATTAACGCTTAACTGACAGAGATGGGTTGAGATATGATTCTTGAGCATGTAAGCATCACGGTGAGTGATCTGGCCCGCTCGTTGCGCTTTTATAGCGAGGTTTTCGGCTTCCGTCTCCTCCGCAAGACGACGGTCAATGCCTATCTGTATCTGGACGATCAGTTGCTCGAATTGATCCAGGGCGACCAGGCGGTTGCCTTCCCCATTCCGCAGACGGATCAAGAGTGGCACGCGCGGAAGTGGCGGCAGGCGCCGGCGGTTCATCTGGGGTTCCGGGTCGAGGACATCGAGCAAGCCTTGAGCAAGATCGTCGCGGCCGGCGGCAAGGTGGTGGCGTCGGCGGCCGCATACACGCCGGTCATCGAGCATGTCGCCGAGGTGAGCGACGAGAAGTTGCGCCGCGCCGCGCAGCCCATTGGCAAGACCTACTGGCGCATCGCCGATGTCAGCGACCCCGATGGCTTGATTCTGGAGATTCTGGAACGGTAGAGAGTGGGAGAGCAGCCTCGACGCACGGCGCGCCGGCGTCGGGGCTGTAACTCGCCCCGGCTCAGCGCACCCCCAGCTCCGGCGCGACCGCCCGCAGATGCGCCAGCGACCGGCGCACCCACTCGTCCGGCTCGGCGATCTGATCGCCCGGCGCGCCCAGCTCGAAGGCCACGACCAGCTCCTCATACCCGAAGCGGCGCACGCGCCGGTCAATCTCCAGTCGGCGCAGCATCGCCAGATACTCCGCTGTCGGCGTGAAGCCCGTGCCCAACACCTGATTGGTGTGCCGGTAGGGCTGATGGTCGCTGAAATGGGCGTGGATGATGACGTCGGCGAGGCCGGCCAGGTCGCTCTCGCTTTCGCGCGCCAGCGCCAGATGCCCCAAATCCACCA
>CAIQJD010000013.1 GCA_903872005.1 uncultured bacterium
AATCCCCTCCGCCATTCTTCCATGCTGGTACTTTTAAGAACGAGAAAACGCGGCTTTGGATACGCTACCCACGCCCCGTCGTTGCGCCGACCAGGTCCTGCTGGGCCAGGACGCGCATGATGCCGGCCGGCGCCCGGCCGGCGCGCCACGCTTCTGCCATCCAATGCATCGGCGCAGCGATATGATGGAAGAAAGCGCGGTAGCCGGCGCAGAGGAGATTGCGGCCGGCCGCGCTGGCGCGCCGGTCTTTGGGGCAGCCTCCCTCACAGACGAAGCGCACATCACACTCCAGGCAGGCCGCCGGCAGACTGTCGCGTTTGGCCTGCCCGAAACAGGTCTGCGCCTCTGAGCCAACCAGCTCGGTCAACGGGGTCTCCAGGATGTTGCCGCGGCGCTGCGCCGGCTCCACGAAGTGATCGCAGGCATATAGGTCTCCATTGTGTTCCAGCGCCAACGCCGTCCCGCAGGTCGGCTCGTGGACGCAGAGGCCGGCTCCCTGGCCGGCCCACGCGCTCAGCGCCGCCTCGAAGAGCTGCACGAAGACCTGCCCGACATCGCGGCGCACCCACTCGTCGAAGACGGCGATCAGGAAGCGCCCCCATTGCCGGCCGGAGAGCGCCCAACGCGGCGCGGGGCCGGGAGCGACTTGCGCGATGGGGATGAATTGCAGGTGGCGAGCGCCAAGTCCATCGCGCAGAAAGCGATAGACCTCCAACGGCCGGTCGGCATTGCCGGCATGCACCGCGCTGAGGATATTGTACTCGACGCCCGCATGCTGCAAATGCGCCAGGCCGGCAATCACGCGCGCGAAGGTCGGATGGCCGGCCGTATCGCGGCGATAGATGTCGTGCAGCGCGGCCGGCCCGTCGAGACTGACTCCCACCAGGAACCCGTGCTCGCGGAAGAAACTGGCCCATGCGCCATCCAGCAGCGTGGCATTGGTTTGCAGGGCGTTGACCACGCGCTGGCCCGGCCGGCGATACCGCTCCTGCAACGCCAGGGCGCGCTGATAGAAGTCCAGCCCCATCAGGAGCGGCTCGCCGCCCTGCCAGGCAAAGATCACCTCCGGCGCGCGTTGCGCCGCCATGTACTGACGCGTGAACGTCTCCAACACCGCGTCGGACATGCGGAAGTCGCTCCCCACATAGAGCCACTCTTTGGGCCGATAGTAGCAGTACTGGCAACGCAGATTACAGATCGGGCCACGCGGTTTCAGCATCACCTGAAAGGCCGGCGGTTGAGCGCATCCTTCTACAGCATCAACAGCATCATTCGCCATCAGATTCACCAATTGGTATAAGAGCCATCGCGCCGGCGCAGATGAGGCGGCTCCCAGAAACGGAATTCTTCCCGCAACATCTCTTCATTCACCTCCACGCCCAGGCCCGGTCCGGTTGGCGTGACATAGCTGTCGCCATCCAGGCGCGGTTGGGCGGGAAACATCTCGGCGCTGAAATCGAAGCCCGGCTCGCCAGCGCGCACCTCTTGCCAGGCGAAATTGGGCACGGCGGCGGCCAGATGGATCGTCGCCGCGGTGCAGACCGGCCCCAGAGGATTGTGCGGCATCAGGTCAATATAATGCGCCTCGCACCAGCCGGCGACCTTCATCGCCTCGGTGAAACCGCCCACATTGCAGACATCCACGCGGGCAAAGTTGGTCAGGCCGCGCTCCACGTAGGGCAAAAAGGCCCACTTGCTGGCGAACTCTTCGCCAATCGCCAGCGGGATGGGCGTCATCTGGCGCAACGCCGCATAGGCGTCGGGACATTCGTCGCG
>CAIQJD010000014.1 GCA_903872005.1 uncultured bacterium
TGGAACCCAACCAGCTTTGGAGCCAATCAGGAAGCGTTCTTCACATTCACCAATGTCAGCGCGCTCGCCAGCGAACAGGATCTGGTGCTCAAGCGCACCACGGCGAACAGAATGATCCTGGCTGTCTACCACCGGGTTGCGAATGCCCGCGGGCCGGCGAATAGTGTCACGATTGAAACCCTCGATGGCGCCAACGGACGTGTGGTGCGGGCCACGGTGACCGGCGTCACCTTCGTCTCCGGCGACCAGTTTGGAGCACGCGCCGTATGGGATGGCTCAGTCGGCGTCTACAAGAATGGCGTCTTGCTCGGCAGCGTCAACGTCGCCGCCGGAGCCGCCCCGTGGCCGCAGACGTTGGCTCAGGGCGGTGGTCAGATTGGTGTCTGGTTCCTGGGCACCAACAGTACTGCCGCCGGCAACGCGCGTTTCGACGACTTTGGCGGCGGAAACATGCCCTGAGCCAGAACGGAACCAACAGATCGGGGGCTGGTCGGGCCGGCCACCCCCGACCACCCAATGCCATAAGGAGATGTATAGATGAGTACGAAATCACCTTCCCGCCATCTCAGTCGACGCGATTTCCTCAAGATTGCGGGTGGGGCCGCGTTCCTGGCTGCAGGAGCGAGCGTGATACCACAGAACCTACGTCGGGCGCTGCTGCCGGTCGGAATCGCGGAAGCGGCCGACCCGCCGCCTGACCTGTACTGGGCCGGCACGGACGGGTGGATCAGTTTGCCGCCGACGCCGGCGATCTCTTTCTTTCACCCGGACAACCTTTCGCCGGACCCTTCACGTTTCACGACCTACATCTTCGGGTTCCGGAACATCACGGGGCTGAACGCCGCTCAGATCGCCAACCAGAAGATGCACGCGCAGGCCTCAGCGCCCCTCTTTTGGGTCAATCAGTACAATGGCTCAAACGAGTTCCGCCTGAAGTTGACCAACCTGGGCCTGCAAATGCGCCCGGACCTGGTAGATTCGCACACCGTCCACTGGCACGGTTTCCGCAACGTGATCCCGTTCTACGACGGTGAGCCGACCACTTCGGTCTCGGTGCCGGTCGGCCGGGACTTCACCTACGTATACCGGCCTCGCGATCCTGGCACCTACATGTACCACTGCCATGTGGAAGACGTGGAGCACGTACACATGGGCATGACTGGCCTGGTCTTCGTCCGCCCGCTGCAGGACGGCAACACGGCATTGTACCCCAGTGGCAAGTACGCCTACAACGATGGCGACGGCTCGACCGGGTTCAATCGCGAGTTTGCGATGCTGCTCACGGAGGTGTGGGCCAGGGCACATTGGTGCGATTCGCATATCCAGCTTCCCGAGTGGAGCGACTACCACGTGGACTTCGCCCTGCTCAACGGGCGGGTATATCCCGATACGCTCGCGCCCAATAGCGAGGTTGACCTTGCTGATCCGAATCAGCCGTCTGTTTACGCCATTCCGACCAAGCGGCAGGCGAACGGCGACCTGGTGGCGCCCCCGGCGCCCTACGAACACTTACAGTACCAGCCGCAGTCGTCGCGGATCACCTGCAATGCCGGCGAGCGCGTGCTGTTGCGCTTCGCCAACCTGGGTTTCATGGAGACTTCCATGACCCTGGCCGGGATCAAGATGCGCGTGGTCGGACGGGATGCGACCCTGATGCGCGGACGCGACGGAACCGATACCAGCTATGAGACGAACACACTGTCGTTTGGCGCCGGCGAGAGCTTCGATGTCATTGTCACGGCTCCGCCACACTCGGGTGGCGCCGGCCCCGACAGGTACGTGCTCTACAACCGCCGCTACAGCCTATCCGATAATCTGGCCGGCGGCTTTGGCGGGCAACGGACCGAAATACACGTCTACCCATCCGGGGCGCTGGGGGCGCAGAGGTTCCCCAACGACTTGGCGGTTTAGCGGGCCGACGACACGCGAAAAGGAGTTCAGAATGCGTACACTAATCGTCAAGAGGATGCAGTGGGTAGCGCTGGTGTTGGTGGTGGCGCTCCTGGCCTCGGTTGCGCCGATGGGCGGAATGCAGCCGGCATTGGCCCAGACGACGCCCAAGACGGGCATTGCATGCACCACCGGCGCCAGCCCGAACCCGATCTTCACCCTGACTGCTCGCACGGGCACGATTCTCTTGCCGGATGGCAACACCATGTTCATGTGGGGCTACTCGGAGGGCGGCAAACCCTTCCAGCATCCCGGCCCAGCTCTGTGCGTGAGCCAGGGCGACACGGTGACGGTCATCCTGCAGAATACGCTGAGCGAAAATGTGTCCATCATCTTCCCCGGGCAGACGGACGTGCTGGCGAATGGCGCGCCGGCGCAGCCGCAGTTCGACGGGCTGGGAACCCTTACCTCGCTCACGAACATGGCGGCCCCCGGCGGCAGCGTGACCTACCGCTTCGTGGCCTCCGAGCCAGGCACCTTCATCTACGAATCCGGCACCGAGTCCGTGAAGCAGGTAAACATGGGGCTGTTCGGGGTGCTCATCGTGCGCCCCAGTACGGTACCGGCCGGCGGCGCCGATCCGGTGGCTGCCCACTACATGTACAACCGGGCCGATAGCGTCTTCACCCCCGAGGAGGAATTCCTGGTGCTGCTCTCCGAGATTGATCCTTACCTGCACCAGGCGGTCGAGAACGGGTTGCCGTTCAACATGAACGACTACTACCCGCGTTATTGGCTGATTAACGGACGCGGCTATCCCGACAGTATGCTGGACAATTTCTCCGCCGTCGTTCCCAGCCAACCCTACGGCGCCCTGGCGCGTATCCACGCATTCAATGATGCTGTGGCGCCGACCGATCCCAACTATCATCCTTACCCGGGAGCCATACGCTACGTCAATGTTGCTACCCAGGTGTTCCCATTCCATCCGCACGGCAACAACGGGGTGGTGATCGGCCGCGATGGCCGTCCATTGGAGGGGCCAACCGGCCAGGATCTGTCGTTCGAGAAGTTCACCATCAACATCGGCCCCGGGCAAACCTGGGACGTGGTCTTCAAATGGTATGACGCCGAGGGGTACGACGAGATGATGAACCCTGTGCCGGCGACCATTCCGAGCATCGCGAATATGACCTTCGGCATGTACTGGAGTGGCAGTCCCTATCTGGGGATGATGGGCGCCATGCCTCCCGGCATGTCAACGCTCAATCAGTGCGGCGAGTACTACATCATCTCGCACAACCATGCTCTATTTCAGATCACATCGTGGGGTGTGGTCATGAGCGGCCCGGCTACCTACTTGCGGATTGATCCGCCGTATGATGCCATGGGCGCGAATATGTGCCCACCGTTCCCGTGAACGGCCGAGTAACCACCCGGGAATAAGGAGTGTACGATGCGTACGAACCTGCAAATAAAGCTTCGGATAGGGGTTCCGTTCCTGATCGTCGTGGCCTTGCTCGGCGGCGTCTTGACCCACGGGGAAGCGTTGGCTGCGCCGGCGCGCGCGCCCGTCGCTGCGGCACAGGCAGCCACCCTGCCGGCCACCGCCTGCACGGGAACAGGGACCGTGACATGCAACCTGTGGGCGGTGGCCGGCAGCATTACACTGCCGGATCTCACTACGGTGACCGCCTGGGGCTATGCCGCCGAGAGCGCTCCATCATCTGGAACGCCTGGGCCACTGAGCCTCCCTGGCCCTGTCCTGATCGTCAGCCAGGGAGATACGGTCACGGTGAATCTGACCAATAACCTGGCCGAACCTACCGCGCTGCTCTTTCAGGGGCAGGCTCTGGCGCCAGATCTGACCGGTGTGGCGGCCGGCGACAGCACGGCATACACCTTTGTAGCGACCCATGCCGGCACCTACCTGTACGAGGCCGGGCTGCTGGATAACGCCCAGCACCAGGCGGCTATGGGCATGTACGGCACTTTGGTCGTGCGGCCCGCAACCGCCGGACGGGCCTACGGAGATGCGGCGACCGCGTTTGACGATGAGACACTGGTTGTGCTCAGCGAGATTGATCCAGCGCTGAACAACAGTGCGACGCCTGCCAACTTCGACATGCGTAACTACACGCCGAAGTACTTCCTGATCAATGGTAAGGCTCACCCGCAGACCGACCCGATCGCTACGGCGGCCGGCAACCGGGTGCTGTTGCGCTATGTCAATGCCGGGATGCAGCATCATACTATGGCGCTATTGGGGCTGCACCAAACCATCGTGGCGAAGGACGGGAGCTACCTGCAATACTCGCGTCGGGTCGTCGCCGAGACCATCGCGCCGGGCGAAACCCTGGACGCGATTGCCACGACGCCGGCGACGGCCGTAGCGGGGAGCAAGTTCGCTCTGTACGATGGCAGCTTCTTGCTCCACAACGACGCTGCGTCGACAACGGGCGGAATGCTCACGTTCCTGACGGTGGGCGCCGCGCCTCCTCCGGGCGCTGATGTGACCGGGCCGGCCACCAGCCTGGTGACCCTCACTCCCAACCCGTCGAACGGGACCGTTTCCGTCTCTCTCTCTGCAGTGGTCAGCGACGCGGCGACCGGCAATAGCAACGTGAGCGCCGCGGAGTACTTCATGGATGCCCCCGGCGCCGAAGGCGCCGGCACGGCAATGGCCGGCGCCTTCGGATCGCCCACGGTGAGCGATGTCGGCGCGACGATTGCGGTTGGCGCGCTGGCGGCCGGCAATCACACCATCTATGTCCACGGCCAGGACTCGGCCGGCAACTGGGGCTCCTTCAGCTTCGCGGTACTCAGCCTTGACAAGACCGGCCCGGCTACCAGCGCGCTGACCCTGGCGCCGAATCCCAGCAATGGCGCCGTGAACGTGGCTCTGCACGCCACGGGGGATGACAGCGCCAGCGGCGGCTCCAACGTCGTGGCGGCCGAGTACTTCATCGGCGCCGATCCTGGCCTGGGCCTCGGCACGGCCATCACACCGAACTTCGCGGCAGCGGTAGTGAGCCTTGATGCGAGCATCCCAGCGGCGATCGTCGCTGCCTTGTCAGAAGGCACGCATGTAGTTTCGGTACGCAGTCAGGACGCTCTGGGCAACTGGGGCGCTGTTGCTGCCATAAATCTGTTGTTGGACAAGACTGGCCCCGCAACCAGCGATCTCAGTGCAGCGCCCAATCCCAATAACGGCGCGCTTGCCTTCAACGCGAACACGCCGGCCGTGCGGGTAACGGCGACATTCGATGACGCGACGGCCGGGAACTCGAACATCGCCATGGCCGAGGGCTTCCTCGATACCCTGGGCGCCAATGGCACGGGCTTCCCATTCGTCCCGTCGGATGGGCTATTCAACAGCCCCACTGAGGCCGGTTACGCCGACATCCCGCTGGCTACCATCAATGCCCTCGCGGTCGGCAACCACACCATCTACGCACATGGCAAGGACGCGGCCGGCAACTGGGGCACGGCCATCACGGTCATCCTGGTCATTGACAAGACCAAGCCTGCCGTGTCCACCGTCGGCGCCAGCCCGAACCCGACCAATACTCGGTACACGAACAACACCAGTTTCGTGCTGTCCGCCAGCGCCGCGGACGTGGGGACGGGTGTCAGCAATATCGTGCAGGTAGAGTGGTACGAGGGGCCAGACCCTGGTTTCGGTCAAGGCGCCGCCATGTATACGGCATTGCCGGCGACATTCACCCCCGCGCTCGCGGTAGATGTCCTGGCGACAGTTGACTTCGCCGCCAGGGGCTGGGCGGCCGGCAACCACACCTTGTACGTACGCGCTCGCGATGCCGTCGGCAACTGGAGTCTGTCCGTCTCTAAGGTCGTCAATGTGGTACTGCCCAACGCCATCTTCTCCGATGGCTTCGAGGTCGGTCTCGCGCCACCATGGACATCACGCATGGGTGTGAATGTCAGCCGTACGGCAGCAGCCGCGCAGGCCGGGAGCTTCGGTATGCGAGTTACCGTGACCGGCAATACACCCGGCTACGTTACTGACGGGACACCTCTGCTGGATGCGAGTTATCACGCGCGCTTTTACTTCAATCCGAACAGCATGGCGAATGGCCTTAACTCGGCGATCATCTTCAGGGGAATGAACGCGGCCAACCAGAGTATCTTCCAGGTACAATGCCGGCGCGCCAGCGCCGGCGGCGCGTATCAGGTGCGCCTAGTTGTCTCGCGGGCTGGCGGCGCCACGACAACCAACTGGTATCCCATCACCAACAACGCGTGGCACGCGATCGAGATAGACTGGGCCTCTGGCACGGCCGCCTCGGCCCGTCTGTATACTGATGGGACCCTGAAACAGACGCTAACTGGTCTGAACACCAGCGCCTATCTGCTGGACCTGGTCCAGTTGGGGCCGTTGGGCGGTCTTGGCGTTGGCGCCTCGGGCGCGCCATACTTCGACAACTTCGTTTCGACGCGGAGATCGCTCATCGGTCTGTGAGTTGGCTGAGAGGTTTGGAATGGGCGGCCCGACGGATGAATCGTCGGGTCGCCCATCCCCAATCGCGATGCTGCCGTGGCGGGAGGCTGCCGCATGGCCGGCGGAGGCTTGCGGCATTACGCGCGAGCCGCTCCTGAGGAGAAATGCGAGTGCGTCACGAGTTCATGAGATCGTGTGAGGCATCTTCTCGGCCTGGGACGCCCGCCAGCGGGCGCCAGCCGCGGCCGGCGGCCCTCCTGGCGCTGGTCATGCTCGCGCTGGCGCTGGCCGGTTGCGCTCACGTGGCGCAACCGACTGGCACAGCGCCAGCCCCGGCCACGCAGCCGACGGCCGGCGTCATCGCGGCGAGCGAGTTGGAGGAGAAATGGGGAGCACGCGTGAACCTGATCGCTGTGACGGCCGCCGGCGGCATGGTAGACTTTCGCATGAAGATCCTCGATGCAACCAGGGCGGAACAGCTCCTGCAGGGTCATGTTCCTGCTATCATGGTCAATCACAGTGGAGCTATGCTGGCGGCGCCGGCCGATAGTCGGCAGCAGAACGTCCGGTTGAAGGATGGCGAAGTCATCTTCATCCTGTACCCCAATACCGGCAATGCGCTCAAGGCCGGCGACGAGGTCACTGTGATCTTCGGAGACGTGCGGCTTGGCCCGATCGCGGCGCGGTGATGGATCGGGCGCAGGCAGATGCTACGCCATGAAACGCCATAGACGAACGCTGCTTTTGCCGCTGTGCATCCTCCGGCTGGCCTTGACGGTCGGTCCAGGGATACGGGATCAAGCGCCGGGGCTCCCAACGGCCGGCGGCGACACGGCGCGCCTGGCAGTCGAGGAGGAATCTCCGCAGCGTGTGTTCTGGGCTGTTCGTTGGGACACTCCCTCAGGCAGTAGGGTACTGTCCATTATCTACAACATATAGGGCGGGAGGGACTCGAACCCTCATGAGGTTGCCCCCAGCGGATTTTAAGTCCGCAGCGTCTGCCA
>CAIQJD010000015.1 GCA_903872005.1 uncultured bacterium
AATTCACGCCCTGCAAGGCGTGGACGGCGATGCCTCGTTCTGCCGCCCCGTTGCCGGCGCTGCCGGTGGATGGCACGCCATACACCTTGGTCATGTCTGTGATCGTAATGATTGCTTCTGACACGCGAATACTCCCATCACCTACCCGGTCCCGGAAAATGCCCGGTACGTTGCCTCAAGAAGATATGATGCTACTTCTTCGGTGCAGCCGTGTCCTTGCCGTCGCTCGCATCCTGCTTCTTATCCACTTTGGCGTCCTTTGCAACGGTGAGGACTAGCTCTTCGCCAGGGTTCAGGCCGGAGATGATCTCGGCGTTGACGAAGTCCCGCAGCCCGACTGTGACGAGGCGGGCCTCAGTTTGGCCATCGGGCTTCGCCACGAGGACGTAAAACTGCTCGCTGCCGCCGCTTGCGCCCGGGGGTAGTGGGTGCAACGTCTGGAGCGGGGCCAGCACGGCGTTGCGCGCCTGGCGGGCCACGATATCCACCGCGGCGTGCATCCCCGCCAGCAAGGCGACGGGGTGGGAACCAAGATCAATGGTCGCATAGGACTGGACGGCCGGTGACCCATCTACGGTGACGAGGGCCGGATCCACGCTGGTGATCCGGCCGGAGAAGGTGAGGTCGGGCAAGGCATCGAAAACAATGCTCACTGCATTGCCCGGCGCCACACTCGCCAGGCGCGCCTCCTCCACCCAGAAGCGCAACCGAGGTTGGCTGAAATCGGCCAACGTGACGATGGCTTGCGTGCCCGCCGCTTGACCGGGGACCGCGCCGACAGCGGTCACCGTGCCGGCCGCGGGAGCCAGCAAGACAGTGTCGGTCAACACACGCCTGGCGCTTGCCAAGTTCAACCGCGCCAGGGCGACGTTGAGCTCCGCCCTGGCCCGACCTGTGGTCGTCCCTCCGGCCAAGAGTCCATCGAGCGCAGCCTGGGCCTGCGCCACCTGGGCCTCGGAGGCCGCTCGCGCATCCGCAGCAGGCCCTTGCAGCAAGGCGTCAAGATCAGCCTGGGCGCGGGCGACCTGGGCGCGGGCAGATGCGATCTGGCCGGGGCTGGCGCCCTGCCGCGCCTGGTTGTAGCGAGCCTTGTCCGCCTCGTAGTTGTTGGTGGTTTCCTGCAGGCGCAGGCTTTCGGGCCGACCGCTCACACCGGGCTCCCCGGCGACCATGTCGTAGGCGGATTGGGCTTGCTGGACCGCGGCTTCGGCAGTGGAAAGCGCCGCCTGGGCGATTGCAACTGCTTGAGGATCAGGCAAGCTGAGGAGATCCTGGAGGGTCTGTTGCGCGCCATTCAGATTTTGCCGGGCAGCCTGGAGACGTCCCTCATTGACCGGCGCGGTCAGCGCTTGCAAGCTGGCTTTGGCGGTCGCCAGATTGGCCTGGGCCGCGGCCAGCGCCGCGGGATTGGCCGCGCCGGTCAGCTCCTCCTGGGCTAACTCGGCCAGACGCAGGCTGATCTCGGCCTGTGCGACCTGATCCCGAGCGAGGGTGTCGTCAATGCGAGCCACGGCCTGCCCGGTCTGCACCTTGTCGCCGACCTTGACCTGCATCTCGGCCAGCAGGCCACCGCGGGGAAAGCCAAGCGCAACTTCCGAAGCGGGGAGTAAGATGCCCGAACCCTGGGCGGTGACAGTCAGATCGCCCTGGCCGACCCGGACGGTGTTGATGGCGGGTTTCGCAGCGCCTTTGGTGACCGCGGCCTTCCGATAGACGTTGGTGTAGTAGTAGCCGCCGCCGGCCGCGGCCAGCACGACGATCGAGAGGATGATCCATAAGAGTTTCTTTCGTATCATGATGACCTCGTTCTCGGCTTCATTCAGGTGGCTCAGACATCTGCGACCGACCGTAGTGTTTTTATGGTATCACACAGATGTCGAGAACCGATGCAGATGAGGTCGAGGGGGCGTGCAGTTGCCTACACAGCAAGAGGCAAAGTGAAGCGAAAGACCGTGCCCGCTCCCGGCGTGCTCTCGGCCCAAATCCGACCGCCCTGCGCTGTCACCAGGCTCTGCGCGACAGACAGGCCGAGGCCTGTGCTGCTCGCTGTACCAACGCCGCCGGAGCGCGCTCGCGCCGGGTCTGCCCGCCAGAAGCGTTCAAAGACGTGAGGCAAGTCCTCCGCGGCGATGCCCTCCCCAGTGTCAGTGATGGCGATCGCCACGGTCTCCTCCCAGGCGGCTGCCGAGACCGTGACCGAGCCGCCGGGAGGCGTGTGACGCAGGGCGTTGATCAATAGATTCCGCAGCACTTGCGCCACCCTGTCGGGGTCAGACAGGACCGGCGGCAGAGCGGCGGGGAGTTGCGCGGTGAGTTTAAGCTCCTGCGCCTCAGCAGCCAGGGCCAAGGTGTCAACGGTGCGGCGGATGACCTGAGCCAGGTCGACAGGGATCAGATTCAGGTGCAATTGCCCGACGTCGGCTAACGCCAGTTCACGCAGATCATCCACCAGACGATTCAGCAGACGGGTCTCATCGTACAGCCGCGCAATTTCGGCCTTTTCGAGGGGATAGGCGTCGTTCAGGATCGCCCACAGGCCGCCCTGGAGTACGCTGAGCGGAGTGCGCAGCTCGTGGGCGACATCGGCTACCATGTTCTGGCGCAGGATCTCCGCCTGTTTCAGAGCGGCCGTCATCTCATTGAAAGCCTGGCCCACTTGGGCGATTTCGGTGCTGCCCCCGGTCGCGACCTGCCGATCCAGATCGCCGGCCGCGACAGCCCGTGAAGCGTCTACCAGGTGTTGCAGCGGCGCGTTCAGCCGGCGGCTCAACAGCGCGCCGACAATCACGGAAAGGCTCACGGCCAACGCCGCGCCGCTCAGGAGAATCTGCTGCACGCGTTCGAGAAACTGCAGCTCCAAATCGCCAAGGGAAAAGTTGACGGGCCAGAAGAGCAACAGATAGCCGACTACTTTTGGATCTCCAAGCGCGGTGATAGGCCAGGCATTGGCTCGTTCGCTGCCACTGAATGTCGTCCCTTTGGTCCGTACCGCATCGTTGCTGTAGATGATTCGGCCGCTGGCATCAGCCAGCAGGAGCATCGGTGATGCCCCGTTCGCCTTTGGCTCGCTGGCGTCGGAGGGCGGCGCGCCCAGGCCGATGCCCTCTGGGCCAAAATGGATGCCTTCAGCGAGCAGGCTTTCCACGCCCGCCCAACCTTGATGTTGCCGATAGTACTCGCCCAGTCTTTGGAAGCCGTTGGCAGGGTTTTGCAAATCGCTCTGGGCGAAGTACTTGCGGAACTCGGCTTTCGCGCTGTGATTGACCCAGAGCACGGTGCTGACCATGGTAACGATGATGACCGCGCCGAAGGCCAGGGTCTGCTGCACCCAGAGCCGCCTCATGGGATACCTCCGCCAGTCAGGCGATAGCCGACGCCGAAAACTGTCTCGATGAAGTCGGCCGGCGCGCCGGCGTCGGTCAGCTTGCGGCGCAGGTTGCGAATGTGGCTGTCCACGGTGCGCTCCAGGCCTTCATAGCTGTAACCCAGACCGTGCTCGATCATCTCCAGACGGGTGAGCGCCCGGCCGCGCTGCTCGGCTAGGGCCTGGAGCAGGCCGAACTCGGTGGTCGTGAGATGGATAGCCTGGCCGCACACCTCTGCCTGATAGGCAGCGAAATCCAGCGTCAAGTCCCCGATGCGGATCACTTTGGACGCGGCATGTCCCGACTGGGTGCGGCGCAAGACCGCGTGGATACGTGCGATCAATTCGCCGGGATGGAAAGGCTTGGTGACGTAGTCGTCGGCGCCCAGTTCCAGGCCAACGATGCGGTCGTGATGCTCGATGCGGGCTGTGAGCATGATGATCGGCGTGCTTGCCTGGCTGGCATCGCCGCGTAGCACGCGAGTCACATCCCAGCCATCACGGTCAGGCAACATCAGGTCCAGCACTACCAGATCGGGGCGCTCGCGGCGCAGGACATGCAGGGCCGTCTCGCCATCATAGGCGACGAACACTTGGTACCCCGCCTGCTCCAGGCTGGCGCGCAGCAAGCGCACGATCTCCCGATCATCGTCTACGACAAGTATACGCTGGATCATATTGCCATTATAGCATAGAGTTATTGAATTCTTGTGCAGGCCATACCCACATCTGGCACAGGAGGGCATTGGATAACCTGCGCGCTGGACGGTTTGTCGGTGTGGTCGCATGGAGAGTGTGTTATGATCTTGCTTGGGAATAGCACCAGGATGTTGAGATGCGCAAGTGGGTCCAATTGCGGCCATTGATGGCAGAAGAAGCGACTGAAGTCAGGCGATCAGCCGCATCACGCAGGGAGACCATTCGGCAGGTCCAACGGGCGCGGACCATCGCCTGGTTGGCTGAGGATGCGGCGCTATGTGCTTATGGGGCGGCCCATTGGGAGTAGCTGGCCGTCGGAGGCCTGAAGTGAAAGCACCGACGGAGCGGATTCCACGCTGCTGCGAAACACGATCCGGAGCTCGCACGAAGAATCTGAACCAACTTCCCGGCACCCTGGCAAGCTGTGGGCACATGGAGCGTACAAACCGGCTGCCGGCCAGGTCATGCTGGCGTTGAGCGCCACCGGCGGCAACGCCAGCCCCACCTATTTTGACGAGAGAGCCATTTAGATCTTGCCCATGCGGTAGGCGCTGCCGGTTTCGGCTTTGGCCTGGCGGAGCAGGGCGCGGCCGGCGTGGTACACCTGGCCGGCGTGAGGGGTTTTGTCGGCATCGAGCAATACGATGCCGATGGAGACGGAAGGCGTGGCGATGGCCGAGCCGGGGCCGGCGTTCCAGTCGCTTACGACGGCGTCGAACGCGCGGATGATGGCGCGCGCGATGGGTTCGCCGCGGTCGGGTGTGGTGATAATCATGAAGTCGTCCTGTCCGAAGTAGCCGGCGAAGCCGCCGCGACCCTCTTCTTTTACCTGCGCCTGGATGATGCGCGCCAGTTGCCAGAGGAGTCGTTCGCCGTTTTCGTAACCAGCGTATTCGTTGAAGGCAGTCAGGCTGTTCAGGTCAATGAAACAGACGGCTTGCGCCATGCCGGCGCTGAGCCGGGAGCGCAGCGTGTTGTCAATGGACGCGCTCCCATCCAGGTCAGCCAGCCAGCTTTGCATGCGCGCCACGATGCGCTGTTTGATGAGCATCTTGATGCGGCCATCCACGTGATCCAATGGCTCGCCCTTTGTGAGGAAGTCGTCTGCGCCCATCTCGTGCGCTTTCTGGCGCGCGGCTACGCCGCGCAGGCTGGTGAGGATCATGATGGGAATTGAGTTGGTGCGGGGGGTGGCGCGCAGCCGGCTGCACACTTCGTAGCCGTCCATGCCGGGCATCATGATGTCGAGGAGGATGATGTCAGGGTCTTCGCTGGAGGCTTTCGCCAGGGCGTCTTTCCCGCCGTTCGCTTCAATCACGTGATAGTGTTGTTTGAGCAGCGCCGCCCCATACATTTTCAACACCAGAGGTTCGTCGTCCACCAGCATCACTTTGAAAGTGTCGAAAGCCATCAGTGACCTCCTCGCAAGGCGCTGATCTTGCCGCGGATGTAATCAGATAGGGAGTTGAGGGCGTCGCGCGTCTCTGTGACTGGATCGCGCACGCGCCAACCGGCCGGCTCGGCCAGGGTGATGATGCAGCCGGCCAGGCGTGAGATGAAGATGAAGAGGCGGTAGGTGGGCATGATGCCGGCGATCCACCAGGAACGTTTCATGCGTTGGCGGATGTCGGCCGGCACGACGAGATAGACCGAAAGGGTTGACAGCATCGCCAGCAGGCCGTAGAACAGGTAGACTAGCCCGAAAGCGCCGATAATCAGGCTCAGGGGATAGCCGAAAAAGATGAGCGCCGGGAAGACGAACGTCCAAATGAGCCGCGGAAAGATGAAGGTGTGGTCAATCAACAAGGTCCGACCAAGGGCCAGGCCCTTGAAGCGCAGGATGTTGCTGTCTACCATGTCGTTATGGACGGCGGCTACTTCGATCTCACCACGTTGCCAGCGCACTCGCTGGGAGTAGAGCGCGCCGAGGGATGGCGTCGGCGTCACGTAGATGATCGCCTCCGGGACGCAAGCCAGCCGGCCGCCGCCAAACTGGCGCCGGATGTCAAAGGTGATTTTGGTATCTTCGGAGACGGTCTGTTTGTCGTAGAGCATGGTGTTCAACAGGACATCACGTCGGAAGAACGAGAAGACGCCGGCGAGCGTGAATAGACTCTCGCTTAGGGCTTGCCCCTGGCGACCGAGCCAGAAGGCCGCCAGGTATTCATGAAACTCACATTCGGCGATCAGAAAGGCCACGCGGTCGCCGCGCTGATCATCCGGCAGCGGGAGCACTTCCACCGCCCCGGTGGCTGCGGCCAGGCGATGATCTGCTTCGAAGCGCCGCGCCATCTCGCGCATGGCGTCAGGGTGGATCACGGCGTCGGCATCAATGGTACAGAGATAGGGGTGAGTTGTCAAGTGCAGGCCGGCGTTGAGGGCATAGGATTTGCCGCGGCCGGAGATGGAGATGAGGTGCATCTGGCCGCGATAGGGCTGGACGCTAATCTGGTTGAAGATGTCGCAGGTATGGTCGGTGCTGCCGTTGTCCACGACGATGATTTCGACCATTTCCGGCGGGTAGTTCTGCTGGCGCAGGCTGTGCAGACAGTTGCCCAGGGTATCTTCGCCATTATATACGGGGACGATGAGCGATAGGCCGGGCCAGACCTCTGGATCGGGGACGGCCTGGCGCCGGGCGCGGGCGCGACTGATGGCTACTTGCACAAGCACGACCAGCTCATTGACGCCGTCCACCAAAATGGGTAGGATGAGCCAGACGCCCCAGTAGATCGCTATGGCAAAGATTTGCTCTTTCATCGCTGTCCTATGCGCGCATGCGCGCCTGGATGCTGACGCCTAAGTCGCGAATGGTGAGCCGGCTCAACAGGAGCCAGTAGACGCCGATGGCCAGCACGAAGAACACAATGCGGCCAATGATGGTGTGCGCCAGAAAGATCGAAGACTTGCCAAAGATGTGCAGGATGCTCAAGATAGTCATCACGCGCAATAGATTGGCTCCAAAGAGGGCGACGGCGCCGAGCGCCATGTACCCTAAGCGCCGGATGAATGACCAGGTCGGATAGAAAGAAAGGAGTCCAATCAGTACCGCCATTTCCAGGAACCCCGAACACTCCACATCGACGCGCACGATGGTCCAGCCGGGGTCTTGTACGACGACCCAGACCAGGATGTCGCCCGGCGTTGCCTCGAACACGTGGGTCGGGATGCCGAGGACTTCGCAGAAGGCGTGCGCGCCGCTGGTGGTCGCCAGCTCCAGCCAGCGTTCGAGGGGGGTGAGGCGCGCGCCGGCAAAGATCAGCAGCAGCGTCAGGCCAACCGCGCCGAGGCAATAGTAGACGAGCCAGATGCGATAGCGACGGAAGAAGTAGACTAAGGCCAGCCAGGCAATGGTCAGCAGGCCAAAACCTATGTATTGGCCCATGCGCGCCTCCCGCGAGTGCGCCAAACCAGGACAACGGCGCCGAGAAACAGGACCATGAGCAGCGGCCATCCCAGCGCCGGGATGGGCGCCCAGGTGATCGTGCCGCTGTCCGGCGCCCGATCCAGGTTCCCGCCGGTCTCTGTGGCGCCGGCGGAGATGTACATGCTGATCGTCTGGTGCGAGAAGACGCCCAGATCGGCGAATGAGACAACGAACTCGACCTGCGCGCCGCCCTCCGCGACGGATTGACCCCAGTCGCCGCTCCTTTGGCTGATTTGGCCGCCGCTACCGGAAAAGACGGTCACGATGACCTGGCTGGTCGTTTGCTGCGGGTCATACAGGACGGCGATGCGGCGATCGTCGCCATCGCCGGCGTTGCCGTTGTTGTTCGCATCTATGTAGACGTTGTAGAAGACTCTGGGGTTATTGCTATTGGGCGGGGTACGCACAATCATGAAGGCGATCCGATCCCAACCGACCACGCTGGCCCAGGAGATGAGCGTGATGTCTGTGTTGGGCGTCGGGCCATCGCCGGCCGGGTCTGTAATGGAGCCGTAGCCGCTCCAATCTGCGAATTGGCCGTCCATCACCGGCCCTTCGGCCCAGACGCCGGCCGGCAGGACCAGGATCAGCGTCAGGGCGAGCAGTGTTCCGATCAGGAGGAGGCGCAGGTCAAGCCATCTCACTCGGCGCATGGGTGTTTCCTTTCTGGCGGAATAGGTTGGGGAGCGCAGCTATCGTGGCCGCGCCGGCCAGGCCGAGGACGCTGACAGCCAGGCCGAGATAGTAGATGGGGGTGGGCGTCAGGGTAATGGACACGCGGTGCACGCCGGCCGGGGCCTCGAAGGCCAACATGTTCTCGAACGAGTGGCTGTGGGCCGGCCGGCCGTCTACGAATACTTGCAGGGCGTCGTGATCGGCGATGGGCACGAAGAGCAGGTCAGGTTGTTCCAGCGTGTAGCTGAAGCGGTAGCCACGCGCGGATGCCGTATAACCGCGCAGCGGCACGGATTGGTAGGCGTTGGGGTGATCGGCCAGCAGTTCCAGCGCTTCGCTGAGGAGCGCGATGACCGCCGGGTCGCGCGTGAGCAGGGCGTGGTACGGCAGGTTGTCGCCCACGAACCAGATGCGGCCGGCGCCGATTTGGCGGTAGCCCAGCGCGGCGCTGAACGTACCGAAATATGGGTGGCGCAGGACTTCTTTGTCTAGCCCCTGGGGCGAGTAGGCGACCCAACTTTCGAATTCGGAACTGAAGGGAAGGAGCTGATAGGTCTTACCTTCGCCTTCGAGCCGGAGAGCGGTATGCCCCAAGACGATCGGCTCGCCCCAAACGCCCAGAAATCGGGGTTGGCGCGTCAGCGGGTCATCGCGGATGCCGGTCATGTCCACAAAGACGCGCACGCCGGCCTGGGCGATTCGGGTGACAAGCTCCTCGGCGCTCTGACGGTCGTTCCATTCGAAGCCGGAGAGGATCAGGGTGTCGTAGCCGGCCAACTCCTCGAAGGAGTATTGGTCCACACGCGATTCGCTGCCGATGATGATCTGCGGGAAGAGGTAGGCGAAATTCTGCGCGCCGCGTCCGATACCCAGGGCGCGCCAATTGGCGCGTATGGCGCGCGGCGCGCCGTCACGGTGGTACCAGGCGATGTCGGCGCTGCTGTATTGCTGCATGAAGCCGGCGTCGGCCAATTGGGTCGGCAAGTCAGCGGCCATCGGTTGTGTCTTCAGCGTGACGATGTCGTCTACTCCCAGCAGATTCAGCCGGTCGAACACGAAGTTGGCGAAATTGCGTTGCAGGGCTTCGTCCAGGGCTGAGACGTTGCGGGCGATGTGTGCGCCCTGGTAGGCCCAGCCGTATAGTTGCTCCCGCCCGCCGACGGAGCTGAAGAAGTAGGATGGGGCCGAGCCGAGCCGGCTGTAGTCCAGCGTGGCCTCGCGCCAGCCATAGGTCGTCGCCAATTGGTGGGCGATGTCGGTGATTTCGACGCGCGCCGGCCGCAGGTAGATGAGTCGCAGCGAGAGGAGGCTGTCGCCAGCGATCAGGGCAATGATTAGGGCGGTCACGATGACCAGCCGGCCGCGCGTCCATTCGCTCAAGCGCCAGATGATTGCCAGGAGAAGGCAGAAACTGGCGAAGCCGATGAAGCGCAAGGGCCAGAAGAGGTGGTGAAGAGGGAGCGCGTTGAAGATGGCGTTGAAGCCCGGCGTTGTGATCAAGATTCCGAAGAAGCCGATGCCACTCAACGCGATGGCGTAGGCATTGCGCCCGCGCCGGATGAGCAGGAGCGCGAGGGCGACCAGGAGCAACGCCGCGCCGGCGTAGACGGTTTCGGGGTCGCTGGCGCGCAGGGTTGGGTTGAGGTAGGTGGTCAGGGGAAAGATCGCCAGGGCTTCGGTCATGGCCGTGGTGTTCAATTCGGTGATGCCGCCGACCAGGCTGGGCAGGAGCCACCAGCCGGCCAGCAGTATGCCGATGGCCATGGAGCCAATGCCGGCCATGGCGCGCTGGACGTTGGCGCGCCGGCCGATCCAGAGTAGCATGCACAGGAGGGCGCAGCAAGCAGCGTAGATGGCTGCCATCATGGCGTGGCAGAGGACGATGAGCATAAAACAGAGGGTCAGGGCGAGGCGGTGCGAACGCCGGCCGGTCTCTTCCAGGCTACGTATGAGCAGGTAGACGGCCCAGGGGACGATGGCGGTCGCCAGGACACGCGGCAGGTTGCCTTCGGCCAGGGCGACGCGGATATTGTCGGGGAGGAGTGTGTAGAGCGCGCCGCCGATAACGGCCGGCAGCCAGCCGAACCAGCGGCGATACGGCAGCCAACCCAGGCCGCCCAGCAGCGCGCAGAGGGCGATGAGCCAGTTGGCGGCGGAGACCGCGCTGCTGGTCAGGGCAGCCAGCACGAAGAGGACGTAGTAGGGGAGCGGAGAGTGATAGCGGAGCATTTGCAGGCCGGCATACCATTGGGGGAGCAGGTCCGGGTAGGCAACGCCGGCCAGTAGTTGACGGGACAGGTATTCGGTCTTCAGCACGTGGCCGAGGGTGTCAGATGCCCAGGGGTAGAGCGGAACCGAGCCGGCCGGCGCTAAGATGCCACGGTAGACCAGTGCTGTGATGGCGGCGATGAACAGGACACTGGCGGTTTGTCTCCCCAATTCTCGGGCGCGCATGGCTCATCCTCATCGGAGTCTTCCAAGCAGTTTTCAAGCGCCATTGTTTTGGCGCATTGCAGGGCCGTGCTGGCGGCCTGGGGGCCGGCGCTGGACAACCGAGATGGCGCGCCGGGCGCTACTCTTTGATCGCGACGGTCACGCTGTTGGTAGGCGATTCCCAGATGGTCAGGGCGTGCAGTCTTGCATCGGAGCCACGAAATTCTTTGTCGAGCAGCTCGAACAGATACGTGACAAGATTTTCCGCGGAAGGCTCCTCGAAGGTGAATGGCGGGATGTCATTCAAGAATGCATCTTCATAGCGGGCGAACAGGCGACGCAAGATGCGCCTGGTCTCTGCGATGCTGATGAGGGTGTGCTCCCCCAGATAGCGTGGCCGGCGGATTCTGACTTCAACCTTCCACGAGTGGGAATGCGCCGGCTCGTCCCCGATGGCGTGGCGGGCATTGAAGAAATCTATGACGGCAATCTCATAGATGTGTTCAACGATTACAGGGCCGGGACGTTGTGTGCTCACGTTGGTGTTTCTTTCGTACGAAATGTGACGCGGCAGCGCCCAAGGGACGTCGCATCTCGCGTGCTTCTCGTGTGAGTATATGTGGGAATGCTGGTTTCGTCAAGACGGGTTCGATTCGGGGGTGTGTTTCAGAATGGGGGTGAGTTGCGAGCCAGGCGCCACACGGCGTCGAAGCGATCGCTCATAATGGCAGTACGAATGGGGAGCAGGTTTTCGGCGCCGCGACGGCTCCAGCGCATACCTGGGCCG
>CAIQJD010000016.1 GCA_903872005.1 uncultured bacterium
ATTTGGGCCATGAGGACGATGAGGGCGGTCTGGCGCAGGTAGGTGGACTTGCCGCTCATGTTGGGGCCGGTGAGGATGATGATTTGCTCTTCGGGCGAGAGGCGCAGGTCGTTGGGCGTGAATGGCTCGCTCCGCAGGGTGCGCTCGACGACGGGATGCCGGCCGGCGATAATGTCGAGGCGCTGGTCGTCGGCGATGGCCGGGCGGATGTAGCGGCCGGCGATGGCCGCTTCGGCCAGGGCGGCGTAGACGTCGAGTTGGGCCAGGCTGCGGGCGGTGTTGAGGAGGGAGGACGCCGCGCCGGCGATGCGCCCGCAGACTTCGCGGAAGAGGGTCGCTTCCAGGTCCAGGATGCGCTCTTCGGCGTGGAGGATGAGCGTTTCATATTCTTTCAGTTGCGGCGTGACGAAGCGCTCGGCGTTGCTGACGGTCTGCTTGCGAATGTAGTCGGCGGGGACGAGGGCCAGGTTGGGCGTTGTGACCTCGACATAATATCCGAAGACCTTGTTGTAGCCGACTTTGAGGGATTTGATGCCGGTGCGCTGGCGCTCGTTGCCTTCCAGGTTGGCGATCCATTCGCGGGCGTGTTGGGAGGAGTCCCAGAGGTCGTCCAGCTCGGCCGAGAAGCCGCGCCGGATGACGCCGGGCTGGCTGAGGACGGCCGGCGGGTCTTCGACGATGGCGGCAGCCACGAGGGCGGCGATTTCGGCGCAGGGGTCTATGCCGGCGACGATCTGGGCCAGGGGCGCGTCGGCCGGCTGGGCGGCGAAGAGGGCGCGCAGGGCCGGCAGCGATTCCAGGGCCTGGCGCAGGTGGAGCAGGTCGCGCGGGCGGGCGAGGCCGGCGATGATGCGGTTGACCAGGCGCTCCAGGTCGCCCAGGCGGGTGAGGGCCTGACGCAGCTCGCGGCGGAGCAGGGAGTCGCCGACGAGCTGGGCGACGCTGTCGAGCCGGCGCTCGATGGCGACGCGATCCAGGAGGGGCTGGCCGATCCAGAGGCGCAGGAGGCGCGCGCCCATGGGTGTTTCGGTGTGGTCGAGGACGCCGAGGAGCGAGCCTTCTGCCTCGCGCGTGCGGATGGTTTCGAGGAGTTCCAGGTTGCGGCGCGCGGCGGCGTCGAGGACCATGAAGGCGCTGAGGCTGTAGACGCGCAGGCCGGCCAGTTGGGCCAGGGCGCGTTTCTGGGTCTCGGCCAGGTATTGCAGGAGCGCGCCGGCGGCGCGCACGATCAAGGGCAGTCCCTCGCAGCCGAAGCCGGCCAGGGTCGCCACGCCGAAGTGGGTCAGGAGGGCGCGGCGGGCGGTCTCTTCTTCGAAGCGCCAGGCGTCGTAGCGGGTGCGAGCCGGGCGCTCCAGCTCTGGGCGAGCCGGCAGGTCGGCGTCGGCCGGGAGGAGCAGCTCGGCCGGCTTGAGGCGTTCCAGTTCTTCGACGAGGGTCTGGGCCAGGTCGGCGGATTCGAGTTGGGCGGCGGCGAATTCGCCGGTGGTGATGTCGGCGTAGGCGAGGCCGGCGCGGCCGGCTTCGATGACGAGCGCGGCCAGGTAGTTGTTGCGGCGCTCATTGAGCAGCTCCGGCTCGATGATGGCGCCGGGGGTGACGATGCGGACGACTTCGCGCGGCACGAGGCCCTTGATGGGGGTGTCG
>CAIQJD010000017.1 GCA_903872005.1 uncultured bacterium
CCGGGTCGAAGCCGGCCGCGCGGATCGCCGTCCAGGCTGCCTCATGGTCGCCGGCCGAGATCACCTTGCCGGCCAGCCAGGCGCGCGGCAGCGCCTTCGTGTTACGGTAGACGTTGAGTTGCGGGTCGCCATCAAAGGCCAGGGTGAAACGGCTCCAATCGAGCTTCACATCCTTCCTGGCAATGACATACTTCACATTGAGCGCGTCATAGAGTGGCGTCGAACGGCTGCCCAGCCCGCTCCAATAGCGGGCCGCGTCGCGCAGCGCCAACGGATTTACGATGCCCCACACGTCATCCAGCCCATAGACCAGCGCCGTGTCCGGCTGCCAAAGCTGGTCAATGTCGGTGCGGGCGTCTATGCGAAAGCGCTCCGGGTCAGACTTGAGGAAGTTGACGATGGCCGGCTGCTGGAAGCGCGCCGTCGGGTCTTGCGTCCCCAGGTCAATGTAGCCGCCCGTGCTGCTCAGATCGAAGAAGATCAGCCCGACGGCCAGCAGCCCCAACGCCGCCGGCCGGATGCGCCCGAAGCGCCGCGCCCCGATGAGCGCCAGGCCGGCTACGACGAAGAGCGCGAACAGGCCGGCGCCATTGGCCGAAACCGACAGGCGCAGAAAGATGGCCGGGTCTTTGTCCTGGCTTTGCAGCAGCGCCAGGTAGACGATCCCGCCCAGCAGGGCGACCGCGCCCAGGCTGACCGCCGGCAAGAAGCGCCAGATCGCCTGCAGGGCGGCGCGCTGCCAGCGCGCCAGGGGCCGCAATAGCGCATCCAGCCCCAGCGCGGCCAGGCCGGCCAGGCCAAAGTCGAAGATCAGGGCAAAACGCGCCGGCGCGCGCACTTGATCGAAACCCGGGATGAGCTGATAGAGCCAGCCGTGCGGCATGGCATAGAGGCCCAGGGCAATCAGGAAGCCCCCCACGGCCGTCGCCAGCCAAAAGCGGCCGGCGCGCCGCGTCAACGCCGCCCCCAGGAGCGCCAGCATCAGCGTCAGCACGCCGATGTAGCCGGTCTCGACCCGATCCCAAACGCCCCAATGGAAAGCCGGCCCGCGCCCAAAAAAGGTCGGGATGAGCAGGCCGACGAGCTGCCCCGGCGCCAGGGAGTACTTCACGGTCTGGCTATACGTCCAGGCAGCGCGTTCCGTATGGGCGACGTGCAGCCAGGACGGGAGCAGCGCCGGCGCAGCCACGCCGGCCGTGACGACGCCGGCCAGCGCCAGGTAAAGTAGCGGCATCGGTGAGACCTCACGGGTCTTAAAGACCTGTGAGGTCTCGCCGACCGCCATCCCCCACAGCGCCCGAAACGCCAGCAGCGCGGCAATGAACAGCGTAATTTGCGGGTGGCCGGCCAGCGTCGCCAGCCCGAAGACGACGCCGCTCCAAACCGCCAGCCAGGGCCGGCGGTCGGTCAGGGCGCGATGAAACAAGACGAAGATGAGCGGCATCCAGGCCGCCACCGCGATCATGTTCAGGTTGCCGAAATGGACAATGAAGAGGTCCGAGAACATGAAGGCGACCGCGCCGGCCACGCAGGCCAGCCGGCGCAGCGGCTCGGCGCGGCGCAGATAGCGCAGCGCCAGATACATGCACGCGCCGGCGACGAAGATGTGGAACGCCGCCAGCCCTTGCAGGATCGCGTAGTTCAGCGTCGGCGTCAGCAGATAGACCAGGAGATAGGGCAGATAGAGGAGTCCCGACTGGATATCGCCGATGAAGGGCATGCCGGCGTAGAGGTGCGGGTTCCACAGCGGCAGGACGCCCTGGCGCAGCCATTCGGCGGCGAAGCGATAGGTGGGATAGAGAAACGACGCCAGGTCGCCGCCGTCGGCCGGCATCCAGACATCGCCGGCCAGCAGGGGCCGCCAGAAGAAGCCAACGGTCAGGAGCGCCAGCGCCCCCAGGCTCAGCCAGTCGCGGTCAAGGTCGCGCGTCAGCCGGCCGCGCCGGCGCAGCGCGCCCAGCCCGACATAGACCAGCAGCCACGCCGCCAGCAGAATGGCAAAGGACACGATGCGGCCTCCTCTTGGAGTGCAGGATTCGCGGCGCGCCGCGCGGCGACGCGCCTCAGCCGCAAGTGTAGCATGTAATGGGATAGAAAACAAGTGAAGCCGGCGTGCTTAGCCCCGACTATTCATAGCGCAACGCTTCAATCGGACTCATCTGCGTGGCCCGCCAGGCCGGATACAGCCCGCCCAGCGCGCCCAGGCCCAGGGCGATGCCCAGCGCAATGCCGGCCAGCTTGGCCGTGAAGATCGGCTTCACGAACGCGGCCATGATCGGCGATAGGCCCAACGCCCACGCGCCGGCGACGCCGACCGCCAGGCCGGCCAACCCGCCCAACAGGCCCAGCGCCAATGATTCGCGCAGGATCAGCCACAGCACCCGCCGGCGACGCCACCCCACCGCCCGCAGCAAACCCACTTCGCGCGTCCGCTCCAGCACCGACATCACCATCGTATTCATCATCCCCAGCCCGCCAACGGCGATAGCCAGGAACCAGATCATCCCCATCAGTCCGTACATGGTCTGCATATCGCCCGAGTTGCTGATGTAAGTGCTCGACAGCGCCACATTCAGCTTGGGAAAGGCCGCTTCGAGCCGGCTCCGCACCATTTCGGCCTGCGCCGGGTCCTTCACCTTGATGGAAAACCAGGTGACGGCGCGCGGCTGCCCGAAAAGCCGCTGCGCCTCGCGCAGCGAGATCACGGCGCCGCCGTCTTCCCACGCCAGGCCGGTCTCGAAGATGCCGACAATGCGAAACGTGGTCCCCAGGACACGCAGCGTCTGCCCCACTGACTTGTCCAGGTTGTCGGCCGCCCGGAACCCCAGGATCATCTCGCGGTCGCCGGCCAACGGCTGCCCTTCCAGAATCTTGAACCGACGGATAGCCACACTGGAAGGGTGCATCCCTTCCAACATCAAGAAGCCCTGGCGCGGGATAGTGACCGCGTTGAAGATCGCGCCCTCGACGAACTGCACGCCCGAATCGGCGGCAATGCGCCGGCCAATCGTCTCGTCCAGATTGCTGAAGCTCTGATCGGCCACGTTGGCCTGCGCCGCGACCAGCTCGACGCCGCTGAAGAGCTTGTTGAAATCCACCAACGCGCCGTCAATGAGCGATTGCAGCGACACAATCGTCGCCACGCCCACCGTCGTCCCCATGATGGTCAGGAAAGTGCGCGAGCGCCGGCGCAACAGCCCGCGCAGCGTCGGCCCCAGCCGGCGCAACAGGCTGCTCTGTTTCAGATCGCGGCCGCCGCCCCCTTCGTAGCGCAGCGCCTCCAATGGCGCCAACTGCGCGGCGCGCCACGCCGGCGCCAGCCCGCCGATGAGGCCCATCACGACGGCGACGCCCATGCCCTGGGCCGCCACGTCCCACGTGATGCGCCCGCCCAGAATGCTGCCATATTGCGGCGACTGCGACGCCGCCATGACCACCAGCGTCCCCAGGCCGGCGCCGATGACTCCGCCGGCTACAGAGAGGATGAGCGACTCGCTCAAGAACATCCGCAACACGCGCCGCCGGCTCCACCCGACCGCGCGCAGCACGCCGATCTCGCGCGTCCGCTCGAAGACCGACATGATCAGCGTGTTGGTCATGGTGATGCCGCCAATGATGATTGCCAGCAACGCAATGCCCCAGCCCATGCCGCGCAGCGAAGCCGTCATCAACGTGGTATCGCCAAATTCGGATGTGCGCGAGACGGACAACTTGTTGAAACGCCGGCCGATGCGCTCGCGCACGGTGACTTCATCTTCCGGGGCGCGCAGGCGCAACTGGAAGCTGGAGACCTTGCGCGGCCGGCCAACCATCGCCTGGGCGCTCTCCACCGTCGTCAAGATGCCGCCATCGGTCAGCGTATCGCCGGTCTCGTAAACGCCGATGACCTTGTACGCGCCACTCAGGACGTTGATGGTATCGCCAACGCCCTTCTTGAGGTTGCGCGAGGCCAGCCGGCCCAATAACACCTCGTGGCCGCGCGCGCTCAGGCGTTGCCCCTGAACGATACGGAACCGCTCAATGGCCTCTTCCTGGGGGTCATAGCCGAACAGACTGACGTATTGCGCCCCGCCGGCCTGCACCCACGTATACACCAGGCGCGACACCGAGCGAATTTCGGGCATGGCAGCCAGTTGGGGGCCAACGGTCTCATCCACAATGCTCATCATGAGATCGTAGCTCCCCTCTTGCATGACCACCAGGTCGGCCTTGCCGCCGCTGACCATACTGGTATAGCCTTCGCCCATCCCGTTGGCCATGGCCGTCAGCGACACCACCGAGGCGATCCCAATGATCACCCCGAAGAGGGTCAGCAGCGAACGCGTCCTTTGTCGCAACAGATTCCGCAACGCCAACATTGCCTATCTATTCCGTTCCTGGTATCATGTAGTCGCTATTCCGCAGCGACAGGGAGATTACGATGGATGCACGACTCGCCGGCTGCCGGCTCTGGATCTTCGATCTCGACAACACGCTGGTAGACTGGCACTCTCGGGCCAGGGCCGTGCGCCTGAGCCTGGGCCA
>CAIQJD010000018.1 GCA_903872005.1 uncultured bacterium
CGGTGGCGCGCGCCAAAGGGCTGCGCGAATCGGCGGTCGTGCTTCGCCACATCTTCCGCAACGCGCTGCTGCCGCTGGTCACGGTTGTTGGGTTCAGCCTGCCACAACTCCTGGGCGGCGCGGTGATTATCGAGACCATCTTCCAATGGCCGGGCATGGGCATGCTGAGCTACAAATCTACGACGGCGCGCGATTATCCCATGCTGATGGGCATTCTGCTGGTCAGCGCCACCATGGTGCTGGTCAGCAACCTGATCACGGATGCTGCCTACGCCTTCGTGGATCCGCGTATCCGCTTCGACTAAGCCATTGACGATCTTGGGAGGAACGATGTCGGCAGATAACACCCCTACGCAGCAGAATGTGATCGTTCTGAATAATTCGTTGCGGACGGTTGTGGATAGTCCCGGCCGGCGCGCCGTGCGCCGCTTCTTTCGTCACAAGCTGGCCATGGCCGGCTTCGCGGTCTTGTGTTTGTTGGCATTGGCGGCCATTGCTGCGCCGCTGGTCTCGCCCTACCGGTTTGAAGAGCAAGACTTCACGGTATCGAACAAGCCGCCCAGCGCGGCGCACATTCTGGGCACGGACCAGTATGGGCGGGATGTCCTGAGCCGGCTGATCTTTGGCGGACGCGTGTCCCTGAGCGTCGGACTCATCGCGGTGGGCATTTATGAAGTGATTGCCATTGTTCTCGGCTCGATCGCCGGCTTCTATGGCGGCAAGCCCGACATGGTGATCATGCGGGTGGTAGACATCTTCATGACCTTCCCCTGGCTGATCATCGTGATCTACATGGTCTCGATCCTCGGCCCCAGCGTCTTCAACTGTATGTTGGCTATTGGCATCTTGGGCTGGACCGGCCCGACCCGCCTGGTGCGCGGCCAGATCCTCTCGCTGCGCGAGATGGACTACGTGATGGCGGCTCGCTCGATTGGCGTGCCGACCGCGCAACTGGTGTTGCGCCATCTCCTGCCTGGCGTCGTCGCCCCGCTGGTGGTACACGCTACCTTCGGCGTCGCCAGCGCCATCCTGACCGAAGCATCCCTGTCCTTCCTGGGCCTGGGCGTGCAGCCGCCCATCGCCAGTTGGGGCAATATGATGAGCGAAGCGCTGCAATTGACGGTCTTGGAGCAGATGCCGTGGCTGTGGATTTCCCCCGGCATTGCCATCATGTTGGCCGTCCTCGCGATCAACTTCGTGGGCGACGGCTTGCGCGATGCCCTGGATCCGAAGGGCATGTTGACGAGTCATTGACCTATCGCGCTGCGGAGATTGATCCTTTCGCAGAGCCAAGTCCAGGCGCCGGTTGCCGGCGAGAAAAGGAGAGCGAGCGCTACACTGAGCGTTGAGCGACCTCGTGAGGACGGGCTGGCAACCCAGCGTTGCCGACGAGGAAGCGGACTGATTATTCAGAGACGCCGGACCCTGGCCAATCACTGAGGAGGAGCTAGATCATGAAACGGTATCTCCCGCTCGTGGTGTTGTTGATCCTTGGATTGCTGTTGAGCGCGTGCGCGCAGGCAACTCCGGAGATCATCGAGAAGATCGTCAAAGAGACGGTCGTCGTCGAGAAAGAGAAAGTCGTCGAGAAGACGGTCGTCGTCGCGCAGACGAAGGTTGTCGAGAAGGAAAAGGTCGTCATGGCGACCGC
>CAIQJD010000019.1 GCA_903872005.1 uncultured bacterium
GCCGGCTCGCCGGCCAGCTCGCATGCCGTGGCCGCCTCGTCCCAGGCTTGCGCCGCCAGCCAGTGAAAGAGCGCCTCTTCGGCCGCTCCCTGCGCCTGATAGAAGGCCGCGCCGCGCCGATGGCCCTCGCGCAGGGATGCGCCGGCGCGCACGCGCAGGAAGTCGTGAAATAGATGGTGATAGCGGTAGTGGCCGTCGCCCACCGCGACGGTGAAGAGGTCCAGATCATGGGCGCGCGCCAGCAAGGACGCGGCTCGCGCCGCGCCGGCCGGCGCGGCGCCGGCGGGATGGCTGCATACCGCCGCGCAGGCTTCGGCCGTCAGTTCGCGCAGCGCGGCCGTCTCCAAGAGGAAGGCCGCGATGTCGGCCGGCTGACGATCCAACAGCTCGTGGGCCAGATAGTCGAACAATGCGGAGGTGGATTGCGAGCCGGTCGCCAGCAGCGCGCCGATGTCGCGCGCCGCGCCGCTACGGAGGCCCTGCCAGGCCAGTTGCAGCGCGATGGGCCAGCCTTCGGTGCGGTCGGCCAGGGCTGCGGCCTCGTCCTGGCTCAGGGGCGCGCCATAGACATCGCGGAAGAGGGCGTCCACTTCGGCCGGCCCGAAGGCCAGCGCGCCCCGTCCCAGCTCCAACATTTCGCCGCGCGCCCGCCAGGCGGCCATGCTCGGAAAGGAGACCGGATGGCGGGCGGCGATGATGACGTGTAGATCCGGCGGGGCATAGGCGACGAGGCGCTCCACCAGCGCGTGAATCTCGGAGTTTGGGCTGAGGAAGTGGTAGTCGTCCAGCACCAACAGCGCCGGCGCTGTCAGTTGCTCCGCCAGCGCGTTGGTCAGGGCGTCCACGACCGGCGACCATTGATGCGTCGCGCCGTTGCGTAGCTCGCTCAGCACGGCCGCCGGCGCTTCGGCCAGGGCGGGGAGGCCCATGCGGCAGGCAGCGATGAGATAGGCGAGGAACTGGCCGGCGTCTCGATCCGACTCGTCCAGGCTGAGCCAGAAGATGGGCCGTTGGGCGTCGGCGCAAAGGGCCGCCAGGGCGGTAGTCTTGCCATAGCCGGCGCCGGCTTGCAGCACCGTCAGCCGGTAATCGAGCGCCTCGCGCAGATGCTCCAACAGGCCGGGGCGCGCCAGCACACGCCGATGGGGGCGCGGTGGGGTCAGCCGGGTGTGGAGGAGCAAATCGTCGCGTGGCATGGGCAGCTATAACCTCTCAGCGATCATGCAAGAACCTCTGCGGCGCGGTTGTCAGGCCCGCCGCTGAAAGTATAGCGAAGTCCAGGCGGATGGTCAAGCGCCGCCGGCCGGCGACCGGCCGGATTTTTCGCCGGCGCCTTTTGGGCCTCTCGCCCAAAACGTGGTATACTGAAAGATAGCGCGCTGAAATATCAGAGCCGGAGCGGCCCTGAAGATAGACCGAGGCATTGAGCAGGGAATGAGACTGGCATTAGGCATTGACACCGGCGGCACCTACACCGACGCCGTCCTGGTTGATTACGACAGCGGCAAGGTCCTGCGTGGCGCAAAGGCGCTCACGACCAAGCAAGACCTGGCCCTGGGCATCCGTGAAGCCATTGATCGCATCCTGGGCAAGGACGCGCCCGACGTCTGCCTGGTGGCCCTCTCGACCACGCTGGCGACCAACGCTCTGGTGGAAGGCAAAGGCGCCCCGATCTGCCTGCTGCTGATGGGCTACGATCCGCGACTGATTCAGGATTATGGCTTCAAGAAAGACCTGGCGACGGAGAACTACGTCTTCTTGCCCGGCCGGCATGACCTCAACGGCGTCGAAGAAGAGCCGCTCGACCTGGAACTGACCCGGCGCACCATCCTCGAATGGAAGGATCGCGTCGAAGCCTTCGCCATCTCCGGCTACTTCGGCACGCGCAACCCGACCCACGAGCGCACGGTGCAGCAATTGGTGGAAGAGCTGACTGATCGCCCTACCACCTGCGGCTACGAGCTGACCACGCGCCTCAATTCCATCCGGCGCGCCACCACCGTCGCCCTCAATGCCAAATTGATCCCCTTCCTGCGCTCACTGATGGAATCGGTTGAGAAATCCATGGCCGAGCGCGGCATTGACGCACCCTTGATGGTGGTGCGCGGCGACGGCGCATTGATGGATGCCCGGCTGGCGAAACAACGCCCGGTGGAGACGATCCTCTCCGGGCCGGCCGCCAGCGTCATCGGGGCCAAGCACCTGATGGACTTGCAGGATGGCCTGGTGGTGGATGTCGGCGGCACGACCACCGACATCGCCGTGCTACGCAACGGCCGGCCGGGGATCAACCCCGAAGGCGCGCGCGTCGGCGCCTGGCGCACCATGGTCGAAGCAGTGGACATGCGTACCGCCGGCATCGGCGGCGACAGCCATGTGCGCGTCACCCGCGAGCGCGATATCCTGATCGGCCCGCGCCGCGTCATCCCGGTCTGCATCCTCGCCGCGCAGTACCCCGATGTCGCCAAGGAGCTGCAGAAGCAGCTTATGCTTCTGGATACCTTTGACGAGCGCGCCGGCGAATTCATGCAGCGGATGCGCCCCATCCACGCCAATGGCCGCGAGATGGATCAGGCCGAGAAGGATCTGCTGCGGATGTTGGAAAGCGGCCCCCGTTCTATCATCCAGTTGACCTCCGGCACGCGCTTCCCGCGCTTCTACCTCTCCTACCTGTACGCCTGGGAAGATGAAGGCTATCTCCTGCGCGGCGGCTTCACCCCCACCGACGCCTCCCATGTCCTGGGCATCTACCGCGATTGGAACAGCGAAGCGTCGCAAATGGCGGCGCAGCTCCTGGCGCGCGCCGCCGGCCTCTCGGTGGAAGAGTTCTGCCGGCGCGTCATCGCCGGCACCTCGGACAAGATCGCCCGCGAAGTCCTGGGCAAGGTGCTGGAAGACGATATGGGCCTGGCCCTGGGCGCAGAGGACAAAGTCGGCCACTTCCTGGTGGATAATGCCCTGGAAGCGACGCCGGCGCCAACCAGCCTGCATTGTTCCCTCAAGGTAGACTATCATCTGGTCGCCATCGGCGCGCCGGTGGCAACCTACATGCCCAAAGTCGCGCGCATGCTCAATACGCAATTGAGC
>CAIQJD010000020.1 GCA_903872005.1 uncultured bacterium
AAGCTGGGTTGATTGCCAGAGTGCTCGCAAGCTGGATACGAATGCTGGAGCCTACGGAATGATCCGCGACGTCCAAATGTGGCAAGCATGGGAAGATGCACTGATCGCCGGCGAGCCGGCCGATTTGGCGCGCAACTTGCGCCTGTACGAGGCGATGTACCTGCACGCTGTCGCGTTGGGCATCCTGCCGACCAAGGACCCGCTCGATGGCATTGAAGACAAGATCCGTTGGGTGAGGATGCTGCATGTTTCGGCTACCCCTAGAGAAACTGGCGAAGGCGCTTGAAGCGCGGCATATAGAGTATGGTCCAACCTGATCTCGTCCTTTACAACGGCGTCATCCGCACGCTCGATCCGCAACAGCCCCGCGCCGGCGCGGTCGCCATCTGGCGTCAGCGCATCCTGGCCCTGGGCGATGACGACCTGCGCCGGCTTGTCCCGGCCGAGCGCGCCCTCGATCTCGGCGGCCGGCTCGTCCTGCCCGGCTTCACCGATAGCCACATCCACTTTGTGGAATATGCCCTGCGCCGGCGGCGCATTGACCTGAGCGGCGTCGCGACGCTGGATGCGGCCCTGGCCCGCGTGCGGGACGCCGCCGAACAGACGCCGGCCGGCCAATGGATTTTGGGCGGCGGCTGGGACCGCAACCTGTGGCCCGACCCGCGTTTCCCCGACCGGGCGGCCCTGGATGCCATCAGCCGGCGTCACCCCATCGCGCTGGACAGCAAGGACGTGCATACCCTGTGGGTCAACTCGCTGGCCCTGGAGCGCGCCGGCATTGATGCGGCCACCCCCGACCCGCCCGGCGGGACCATCTTGCGCCGGCCGGAAGATGGCGCGGCGACCGGCATCCTCTCGGAGCTGCCGGCCAAAGCGTTGGTCTGGCGCGTGGTCGCCCCGCCGGCGATGGACGCCCTGCTCTTGGCCCTGCGTGAGGCGACAGAGACCTTGTGGCAAGCCGGCGTGACCGGCATCCACGATTGCGAAGACGCCCTGGCCCTGGCGGCCTTCCAGGAGCTGCGCCGGCGCGGCGAGCTGGGACTGCGCGTCTTGATGCACCTGGATGCCAGGAACCTGGATGCCGCCATCCAGACCGGCATTCGCAGCGGTCTGGGAGACGCCTGGGTGCGCGTGGGCAGCGTCAAGCTCTTCATGGACGGCGCGCTCGGCTCACGCACGGCGCGCCTGCTGGCGCCCTATGATGGGGAGCCGGCCAACCTGGGCACAGAAGTGACGACGCCGGCGCAACTGACCGAGATATTGCGCCGCGCCCTGCCGGCCGGCATCAGCGCTGCCATCCACGCCATCGGCGACGCGGCCAATCGCGTCGTCCTGGATGCCTTCGAGGCGCTCTCGCCGCGCGTGGCGCAGGAGCCGCCGTTGCGCCATCGTATTGAACATGCCCAACTGTTGGCCCTGGAGGATATCCCGCGCCTGGCGCGCCTGGGCCTGATCGCCTCAGTGCAGCCGCTTCACGCCACGTCGGACTATCTGATGGTGGAGCGTTATTGGGCCGGCCGGCGCGCCCGCGGGGCTTATGCCTTCAGGCGTCTGCTGGAAGCCGGCGCGCGCCTCGTCTTCGGCAGCGATTGCCCGGTGGAGCCATGCGACCCCCTGGGGTCGCTCTATGCCGCTGTGGCGCGCCGGCGGCCCGATGGCGCGCCCGGCCCGGCCGGCTGGCATCCCGATGAGCGCCTGACGCTGGAACAGGCCGTTCTGGCGCAGTGCCGCGAGCCGGCCTATGCCGCCGGCGCCGAGGACGAATTGGGGACGCTGACGCCGGGCAAGGGGGCCGACATGGTCGTCCTGTCGCGCGATATCTGGGATACGCCGGCCGAGGCGCTGCTGGAGACGCGAGTGGATGCCACGCTGGTCGCCGGCCGGCTGGTCCATCGCGCGCCGGGCCTGTAGGAGAGCTACCGGCCGGCGGCAGGGTGATGTCAAAGTCAGCCCATGGACCCACCGCAGAAGCACAGAGAGCGCAGAGCCTCAGAACGGATCGGTTCTTCTCCGCCTCAACCTGATCTTCTCTGCGTTCTCGGCGTCTCGGCGGTTAAATACCCTTGCATCACGTGTCGCCCACGCACGACTTTGACATGACCTTAGACTGGCGGAGCCTTCCGTTGTCAATTTCCCTCTTCTTCAGTACAATGGACATGGATGCGCCGGCGTTTTCCAACCGTCCCACATACAGGAGGCCAACTTGCAGATTCTCGCTGTAGATGTAGGCACAGGCACACAGGACATCCTGCTCTATGACACCACCAGAGAGCCAGAGAATGCCTTTCAGATGATCATGCCGGCGCCGACGCAGATTGTGGCCGCGACCATCCGCGAGGCTACGGCCGCCGGCGAGGATGTAGCCCTGGTCGGCGCGACCATGGGCGGCGGCCCGTGCAACTGGGCCGTGCAGCAACACCTCAAAGCCGGCCGCAAAGTCTACGCCACGCCGGCGGCCGCCTGCACCATTGACGACGACCTGGTCGCGGTGATGCGGATGGGCGTGCGACTGATCAGCGAAGACGAGGCCGAGCGCCTGCGCGGCGTCCGCCGGCTGGCGCTGCGCGATCTGGACATGGACGCTCTGCGCGACGCCTTCGGACTCTTCGGCGTGCGCCTGGAGCCGGCGGCCATCGCCGTAGCCGTCTTCGATCACGGCGCGGCTCCGGCCGGCTACAGCGACCGACGCTTCCGTTTTGAATATCTCGCCGACCGGCTGCAAGAAGAGCCGACTCTGGCGGCGCTGGCGTTCCGACGCGACGAAATCCCGCGCCAGATGACGCGCATGCAGGCAGCCGCCGATGAAGCCGGCGATGTGGAGCACGTCCTGATTATGGATACGCCTTCGGCGGCCATGCTGGGGGCGTTGGAAGATGCACGCGTGCGCCAGGCCGAGAGCGCCTTGCTGGTTAACGCCGGCAATTCGCATACCCTGGCCTTTCGGATGCAGGCGGGGCGCATCACCGGCTTGTTCGAGCATCACACCGGCCGGCTGAACACCGAGCACCTGGATGATCTCTTAGGCAAACTGGCCGACGCCAGCATCAAGAACGACGAGGTGTACGACGACCATGGCCACGGCGCGCTCCTCTTCGACGGCCGGCCGATGCAGCCGACGCTGGTATCCGTCACCGGGCCGCGCCGCATGCTGTTGGCAAGCTCGCGCTGGCGGCCCTATTTTGCGGTGCCCTATGGGGATATGATGCTGGCCGGCTGTTGGGGGTTGACGCGCGCCCTGGCGTTGAAGGAGCCGGGGCTGGCCGAGATCTTGCCGACGAGTTAGGCCGGCGGCGCTTCCGGCCGGCGCATGGCAATGATGAGCAAGGCTGACGCTCCGAACGCCAACACGACATCGCCGGGACTGAAGACAGAAGGGATGGGGAAGGGGCGCGGCGCGACGAAAATGTCCGAAAGGAACCAGAGGTTCGTCTGCTCGCGCGCCAGCAGAACATCTTTGGTATTACGTAGGCGCGCGCCCGGCTCGGTCGTTTGCAGCTCGTACTGGTGGCCGACCCGCGTCACGGCCGCCGGGGTGATCGGCATGTAGCCGCCGTTGGCGAGCATCACCGTCAGATTCATCAGGAGGCCCAGGCCGATGATGAACATGCCGGCCAGCCGGCGGTTGATCCAGACGAAGATCAGCAGCAGCAGATAAGACGCGATCAGGATGGCGGTGTGCGGGCTGAGGAGCGCCGGCGCCGTGGCGCTGGGCCAATAGAGCAGATAGATCTGCGCGCCGAATCCGAGCAGCGCCAGCCAGGCCAGGCGCAGCGGCAAGGCGGCCAGCCGGCCCACCTTGCCGCCGCTGAGCAAAGC
Source organism: uncultured bacterium (assembly GCA_903872005.1). The sequence goes on from CAIQJD010000020.1 coordinate 3,817, forward strand.
GATGACGAAAGCGACCAACAGCGCCGCCAGGAGGATCATGCGGCCGCCATCAACGCTGCGAACTCCGTCGCGTCCAGAGTCTCCTCTTCGATGAGGGTCTGGGCGACGCGTTCCAATTGCCCGCGATAATTGGTCAGGATCTCGCGTGCTTTCTGGTAAGCGGTTTGCACCAGGGCGCTCACTTCGCCGTCAATCTCCTGAGCAACTTCTTCACTATAGTTGCGCTGTTCTCCCAGTTCGCGCCCCAGGAAGATCAACTCCTCTTTTTGGCCGAAGGTCATCGGCCCCAACCTGGCGCTCATGCCGAACTCCGTCGTCATTTTGCGCGCCAGTTGGGTGGCGCGTTCCAGGTCATTGCTGGCGCCGGTGGTAATATCGCCGAAGATGATCTCTTCGGCGACGCGGCCACCTAGCAGGCCGGCCAGCTCGTCAGCGAACTTCGAGCGCGATTCCATGACGCGGTCTTCTTCAGGCAGCGGCATCATATAGCCCAGGGCCATGCCGCGCGAGATGACGCTGATCTTGTGTACCGGGTCGCCGTGCGGGGTGTGGTGCGTGACCAGGGCGTGGCCGGCTTCGTGATAGGCGACGACTTGCTTGTCGCGCGGCGTGAGGAGCCGGCTGCGACGCTCGCGGCCGGCCATGACGCGCTCCACGGCTTCCTGCAGATCGGACATCTCGATCATCTTCTTGTTTTGGCGCGCCGCCAGGATGGCGGCTTCGTTGATCAAGTTCTCGATATCCGCCCCGACGAAGCCGGGCGTCTGCTTCGCCATCACATCCAGGTTCACGTCCGGGGATAGCGGCTTGCCGCGCGCGTGGACCTGCAAAATGGCCTTGCGCCCTTGCATGTCCGGCCGATCCATGATGACGCGGCGGTCGAAGCGGCCGGGGCGCAGCAGGGCCGGGTCGAGGATGTCGGGGCGGTTGGTGGCGGCG
>CAIQJD010000021.1 GCA_903872005.1 uncultured bacterium
GAGGGGACGCGGGTGCAGCCGGCGTGGTCGCAAATCGAGATTGACTGGGATAATCTGGCGGCGCAACTGGGCGAATTTCGGCGCAAGCTGGAGCGGGTGCGCGACCAGCTCACGCGCCTGGACGAGACGACCGAATGGGCCATGACGCCGGAGCTGGCCCGCGACCTGGGGGCGCGCATCGCCTTCTGGAATCAATTGCAGGAGCAGATGAGCGGCGTCATCACCCGGTCGCGCGCCAACAGCGTGGACTGGATCGAGGTGAACACGGAGCGCAACACGCGCCTGGTGTCGGTGCATACGGCCCCGCTGCACGTGGGCGAGCTGATTAAGAAGCATCTGCTGGATCGTTGCGAGTCGGTCATCTTGACCTCGGCGACGCTGCGCGCCGGCGAGGATTTCGCCTATCTGCGCGGCCGGCTGGGCATCGAGACGGCGCGCGACCTGGCGGTCGGCTCACCCTTCGACTACAAATCATCCACCCTGGTCTACTACGTGAACGATGTGCCGGAGCCGACGGCGCAATACCACCAGCGCGATCTGGCTAACGCCGTGGCCGAGGTGGCCCTGGCGCTGCACGGCCGCACGATGGTGCTCTTCACCTCGTACCGGCAATTGCGCGCCACGGTGGCCGCGGCCGGCCCGCGCCTGGCCGAAGCCGGCATCTCCGTCCTGGAGCAGGGGAATGGCCCTTCGCGCGGCCAGCTCTTGCAGCAATTCCGCGAGCAGAACGAGAAGCGCAAGGGCGCGGTGCTGATGGGAACGCGCAGCTTTTGGGAGGGCGTGGACGTGGCCGGGGCGGCGCTGAGCTGCGTCATCATCGCCCGGCTCCCCTTCGCCGTGCCTTCGGAGCCGATCTTCGCGGCGCGTTCCGAGACTTTCGACGATGCCTTCAACGAGTATTCCGTGCCCGATGCGGTGCTGCGCTTCCGCCAGGGCTTCGGCCGGCTGATCCGCGCCAAGAGCGACCGCGGCGCGGTGGTCATCCTCGATCAGCGCATCTTGACCAAGAAGTACGGCGAGACGTTCCAGCGCGCTTTGCCCCATTGCACGGTGCTGCGCGGCGCATCGGCCGATGTCGGCGAGCAGGTGCGCCGTTGGGTGGACGGCGATGGGCGCTAGATGGATGGGCCACAAGACCCTAAGGGTCTTTCATGACCGCGTAGCATCGCCCCTTGTGGGCGTCTGGCGAACTCGGACGGCCACAAGGGCCGATGCTACGGGGAACGCCGGCCAGACCCTGATGGTCTTATGGGTCACGCTGGCCGGCCTGGCCCTGCGCCTGATCCGCCTGAACTTCCAGCCGCTCTGGTTCGACGAGGGCTACAGCTTCTACTTCGCCAACAGCAGCCTGGCCCAGCTCATCGAGCGCACGTCGGTGGATATTCACCCGCCGCTCTATTACCTGCTGCTGAAGGGCTGGCTGGCCGTCTGCGGATCGGGCGTCGCCGCGGCGCGCTGCCTCTCCGTCGTCAGCGGCGTCGCCGCCATTCCGTTGCTCTATCTCCTGGGCCGCCGGCTGTGGGGGGGGCGGGCCGGCCTGTTCGCCGCGCTCCTGCTGGCCCTCTCGCCGTTCCACATCTACTATTCGCAAGAAGTCCGCATGTACGGGCTGGTGACGCTCCTGGGCCTGGCCGCCAGCCTGCTGACGCTGCGGGCCGCCGAAGGGCGCGGCCGGTGGGATTGGGTTGCCGCCGGCGCGGCGCTCCTGGCCGGCCTGTATACGCAGTACTACGCCGCCTTCATCCCGGCCGGCCTGACCATCGTCTTGCTGGCGCGGCGCGACCTGCGCCGGCGCCTCGGCGCCTGGCTGCTGACCCTGGCCGGCGTCGCCCTGGCCTATCTCCCCTGGTTGATCTACACCGGGCCGCGCCTGTGGGTCTACGTGCAGTATAAAGTGGGCAAGGACGCCGACCTGCCCCTCTCGCTGTGGGAATACCTGCGCCGCGTCGCGGCGGCCTTCGGGGCCGGCCATCTGGAGGGCGGGCTGGCCGCCTGTTGGCCGGCGGCGCTGTTGCCGGCGGCCCTGGCGCTGCTCGGCCTGCTGGCCCTGGGGCTGCGGCGCGAGCTGGCCGGCGCGCGGCGCGGCCTCGGCTTCGCCCTGGCGTATCTCTGCGCGCCGCTGGCCGGCGCGTTCGCCGTCAACCGCTTCGCCCCTTTCAACCCGCCGCGCAGCGAGCGGCTCCTCTTGATCGCTCTGCCGGCCTTCTGCCTGTTGGCCGGCTGCCTGCTGGACGCGCTCTGGCCGCGCCGGCGCGCCCTGGCCGTGGCCGGCTTGCTCCTGGCAACGCTGCTGGCCGGCGCGTCCCTGGCCGGCTTTTACAGCGTGGCGCGCTACCCGCGCGACGATTACCGGCCGTTGATCGCCGAGGTGGGCCGGCGCGCCGGGCCGGACGACGCCGTGGTATGTGTATGGCCCTGGCAGGTCGGCTATTTCCAGGCGTATCTGGGCGCGCGCCGGCCGGCGCTGATCGAGACGCCGGGCCAGATCTATCCCCAGGCGCGCCAGTTTTGGGCCGATGCGCCGGCGCGCATGCGGAGCGATCTGGATGCCTTGCTGGCGCAGCATGGCCGCCTGTGGCTGCCAGCCTATCTGGCGGCCGGCAGCGCGCAAGAGATGCAGATTGCCGGCTATCTGGATCAGATCGGCGTCCGCGCCCTCAGCGATTGGTACGGCGAGACACATCTATCGCTGCACGTCACAGCGCCGGCGTTGGCGGCGCTGCCGGCCAACGTGGACTTTTCCGGCCGGTTGAGCCTGACCGAGGCGCGCCTGGGGGGAACGCCGGCGGCCGGCGCGGGCTATCTGGTCTTTGCGGGACGCTGGGAGAAACGCGCCGCGCTGGATGGCAATTGGCGCGTGGCCCTGCGCCTGACCGACGCGGCCGGCCGCAGTTGGGGCCAATGGGACGCCGAACCCCTGGGGGGCGAGCGCCCCTTTTCGGCCTGGGAGATCGGCGAGAGCCACACGCTGCGGCTGGCGCTGCTCATGGAAGCCGGCGCGCCGCCGGGGATGTACCAGTTGCGCCTGAGCGTGCGGGCAGCCGATGCGACGCCTCTGCCGGCGCTGGTTGCCGGCGCGCCGGAGGCCGAGGCGCTTTTGACGGCGGTGACGGTCACGCGGCCGGCCGCGCCCCTTGCGCCGGCGGCGCTCCCCATGCAGCGGCCGGTCGGGGCGACCTTTGGTGGCGCGTTGAAGCTGCTGGGCTATAGCGTCGGGGCCGGGCCGTTCACGCCGGGCGAGGCGCTCAAACTGACCCTCTTCTGGCAATGTCAGCGCGCGCCGGGGCGCGACCTGATCGTCTTCGCGCAATTGCTGGATGGGCGCGGCGGATTGGCGGCGGCGATGGAAGCGCCGCCCACGGATGGCCTCTTCGCGACGCGCGATTGGCAAGCCGGCGACCTGATCCGCGATCCCCTGGTTTTGCCGCTGCCGGCCAGCCTGCCAGATGGGGAGTATCGGCTGATCGTCGGGCTGTTCGATGCCGGCGACAAGGCGCGGCTGACGACGCCGGCCGGCTTGCGTCAGCGGGATTACGTGGAGCTGGGGCGCGTGCGGACGCGCGGCCGGGCGCATGATCTGGCAGCCCCCCAGCCGGCGCAAGCGCTGGATGTGCGCTTCGGCGATACGGCGCGCCTGGTCGGCTATGACGCGACGCGCCAGGGCGGGACGCTGCGCCTGACGCTCTATTGGCAGGCGCAACGGGAGATGGGCCAGGCGTATACGGTCTTCGTGCATGCGTATGGCGCCGATGGCCGGCGCGTGGCGCAGCACGATGGGACGCCCGGCGGCGGGCAGCTCCCCACGACCGGCTGGGTGGCCGGCGAGTATATCCCGGATACGCACACGCTGGAACTGTCGGACGAAGCCGGCGCGCTGACGGTGTGGGTGGGGCTGTATGAGCCGGCCGGCGGGGCGCGGTTGCCGGCGACGGATGTGGCCGGCGCGCCGCTGGGCGATCACGCGTTGCTGGAAGTGGGGCGTTAGGCCATGACTCCGGGTGTGTTTCACATTTGGGGGAAGATGTGGCATAAAGGGTAGCGGAGCAAGACAAGGGAAAAGGGAGACAGAGACAATGCAGCAGACGTCGGCGCGGATGAAAGCGGCCTTGATGGC
>CAIQJD010000022.1 GCA_903872005.1 uncultured bacterium
ATCGTCGCCGGCGGGGGGGCGCGCGTCGAATGGACGCGGCCAGACGGGCCGGCCGGCCTCGTGCCACGCGAGAATCTCTCGATGCAGCCGCCGCTGGCGCATGGGCTGTATGGCGCTTACTATCAGAACTACGACTGGAAGGGCACGCCGGCCTTTGGCCGCACCGATTGGCAGGTGAATTTCCGTTGGCACATTCAGCCGCTCAGCCCGCCTTTCAGCGTGGACTGGCAGGGCGGGCTGAAAATAGATAAGGCCGGCGTCTACATCCTCGGCCTGTACTCCAACGCCGGCGCGTCGCTGGAATTGAATGGCGCGCTGCTCCTGGATAGTCTCAATCCTCCCCACGGTCAGCGCGAGATCGCGGTGAGTCTGGAGCCAGGCGTCTATCCATTGCGCGTGCGCTATCACGAGTCCGGCGGCTACTCGGAGATGCGGCTGCAATGGCGCGCGCCGGGCGGCGTCTTTGGCGCGATCCCGGCCGAGAATCTCGTCCCCAACACGCCGGCTGGCGTCATCGTCCCCAATTACACGTTAGCGGCCGCGACGCCGGCGCCGCAGGCCACCGCGCCGGCCGCGGATGTGGATGACGCGCCGGCGGCGGAAGCGCGCTTGGTCGCCCAGTTCGGCGCCGACGCCCAGATGGAGCGCCCGCGCGCCGTCGCGGTTGGCCCGGCCGGCCAGGTCTACGTCACCGATGCTGCGAAGTCGGTGGTCTACGTCTTCGATGACAAAGGCAAACTGACTGAAACCTGGGGCAAGGGCAAACTGAAAGAGCCGTCTGACCTGGCGGTGGCCGCGGATGGGACGCTCTTCGTCGCAGATGTCGGCGCGTCGCGCATTATCCATTTCGGCGCGGGCGGCAAAGTACTGGGCGAGCTGGGCCAGAATGCCGGCTTCTACGCGCCGCGCGGGATGGCGTTGGAAGCCAGCGGAGATCTGGTCGTCGCCGATACCGGCTCGAACCGGCTGGTCATCCTCTCGCCGGCCGGCGACGTGACCCACGTCATCGGCTCGCAGGGGAGCGCGGCGGGGCAATTCCAGCAGCCGTTGGATGTGGCGGTGGGGCCGGATGGCGCGATCTATGGCGTGGATTCAATGTTGAACCGACGGGTGCAGGTCTTCAATCCCGACGGCGAATTTCGCACGCAATGGCTGCTTCCCTGGGTGAATGAGTTCATGCCGCCGGCCACGGCCATCGGGGCAGACGGGCGCATCTTCATGGCCGATGGGGTGCGCGGGCGCGTCTGGGAATATGCCACGACCGAGGCCGCGCCGGTCTGGTGGACGGGGGGCGGCATGCGCCGGCCGGTGGGCCTGGCGCTGGGCGCAGATGGCTCCATCTATCTGCTCGATGAGGAGACCAAGCTGGTCTATCACTTCACGCGACCTTGATGGCGCGGCGAGGATGTGCAACGGTGAGGATACTGACGACTCTGGACGCTCGCAAGATCATGCGCGGTCTGTTGGCCCTGGCGGGGGCGGCCCTGTTGGGTTTCGCCGGCCAGAGCCAGTTTGCCAACGGCGGCCTGACCCGCGATGCCCTGATCCTCTTCGGGGCCGGCATCATCCTCTTCCTGCTGGCAGTGCGCCCGCGCGAGGATGAGCTGCCCGCGCCGGCGCCGGCGCGCCCCATGGGCATCATCGGGTGGGCGCTGGTGGCTGTGGCCGTGGGCCTGACGGCCGCGGCGACCTGGATTCTGGCGCGCCAATCGGCCAGTAATCTGGCCCTGTGGCTCTGGCTGGCCGGCATCGCCGTCTTCCTCATCGCTTTTGCCCGCACCATTCCGCGCCCCCAGTGGCGCGTGCCGCGCGAGGAGCTGCTGATCCTGGCGGCCATTCTCCTGCTGGGGCTGTTCCTGCGCGTCTGGAAGCTGGGCGAGATGCCGCCGGGCCTCTATCTGGACGAAGCCGATAATGCCCTGTGGGGCATCAAGTTCGTGCAGCAGCCCTACACGCCCTTCACGGAGCATCGTGATTCCAACGCGACGATGTTCTATCAGTTGGCCGGCCTCAGCCTGCGGATCCTGGGGACGAATGATGGGCTGGCGATGCGATGGCAAGACATCGCCGTCGGCATGTTGACCATATTGGTCTTCTACGTGCTGGCCCGTTCGATGTTTGGGGTGCGGCCGGCGCAAATTGCGACGACGCTGCTGGCGGTCTCGCGCTGGCACATCAATTTCAGCCGGCTGGCCTTCGTCGAGATCGTGCCAGTGCCGCTGATTGAAGGGCTGGTGATCCTGTTCCTATGGCGCGGCTACCAGAAGCGCCGGCTGGCCGATTTCGCATTCGCCGGCTTCTTCCTCGGCCTGGGCCTGCACACCTACATCGGCTATCGCATCTTCCCCTTGACGGCGGCCCTGTGCATCGTCTTCTTCATGCTGAAGCATCGCGGCTGGCTGCGCCAGCACCTCATGCACCTGAGCATGTTCATCCTGGGCGCGCTCCTCGCCGTCGCCCCGCTGGGCATCTTCGTGGTCCAACGGCCGCAGATCTTCTTGCGTCGCGCCCAGGCGGCCTCGGTGATGAACGACATCGAGCGCGAGAAATCGTACCGGCCGCTGACCGACAATATCCAGAAGACGCTCCTCATGTTCAACCAGGAGGGCGACCCGCGCCCGCGCCACAATCTGCCCAAGGCGCCGATGCTCGACTTTTGGACGGCCATCGCCTTCGGGTTGGGTTGGGGCTACGCGCTATGGAACTGGCGGCGCTCGCGCTATTTCATCCCGCTCATCTGGATGTTGCTGGGCTTCCTGACCAGCATCTTCTCACTGAATGACTCCAATCCCCATTCGTCGCGCACGTTGGGCAATGTCATGCCGGTCTTCCTGCTGGTCGCCGTTTTCTGGGATGGGGCGGCGCGCAGCGTGGCGCAAGTCGCGCTGGGCCATGTGCGGAAGGCGCTGGCCGGCGGGTTGGCCGTCGTCCTCTGTTTCAGCGCCGTCTTGAACTACCAGATCTATTTCATCAAAGAAGCCGGCAACCAGAATGTCTACTACGACTTCGACCCGGTCTACAATGCGGCCGCGCAATTCATCAAGGCCAACGCCGACCAGAATATGCTACTGGTCTCCTTCGCGCTAAGCAACCATTCGGCGGTGAAGTTCATCCCTTATGGCAAGCAGTATGCCAATCTGGATCCCAACCGGCATATCCCCTTGCGTGACCCCTTTGACCGCGATGTGATCTACGTCCTGGAAATGCCACACGCCTATTTTCTGCCGACACTCCGCACGCTCTATCCGGCCGGCGAGCTGGAAGAGCACAAAGACCGCTATGGGGCGACGGCGTTCTACACCTTCAAGTTGACGCGGCAGCAGGTGGCCGACAGCCAGGGCGTGACGGCGCAGTTCTACGCCGGCGCGACGGCCGAAGGCCAGCCGGCGACCGCCCAGCGCTCCCCGCGCCTGGATGTGACCTTCTCCGCCGGCGATCCGCTGCCGGCGCCCTTCACGGCCGTCTGGGACGGCGCGCTCTACGTGCCGGGTTACGGGCAATATACGTTGGTCGTGGATGCGGCCGGCCCCACCGAGGTCAAGCTGGGCGAAGAGACGATCCTGAAGACCGATGGCGGGGAGCCGAGCAACGTGCGGCGCGTCCTGCCCGGCGGGTTCCAGCCCTTGCAGGTGGTCTATCACCAGACCGGGCCGGAGGGTCGCATCGCCCTGCGCTGGATTCCGCCGACCGGCAACGAGGCAGATATCCCGCAAAGCTCCTTCTACGCGCCGGAGATGGCGCGCTTCGGCCTGCTGGGGCGCTACTTCCGTGGCTCGGAGAACTGGTCGGGGCAGCCGGCCCTGGCGCAGATTGATCCTTTCGTGGCGGCCAATGACGTCATTCCGGCGCCATTCAGCATCGAGTGGCAGGGGATGATCTACATTCCAGAGGACGGCCAGTACAACTTCGCTACGATCTCCGACGATGGCTCGTATCTGTACATTGACAACAATCTGCTGGTGGATAATGGCGGCCATCACGGCGATCAACGCCGCGACGCCAGCGTGCGCCTGACGAAGGGCTATCATCCCATCGGCATCCGCTATTTCCAGATTGATGGTGGGCGCAAGCTGGAGCTGTGGTGGACGGCGCCAGGCCGCCCGCAGGAGCAGGTGCCGGCGACGTACCTGTTGCCGCCGGGCGCTTCGCAAGACAAACTCCCGCCTCCGCCTCTGCCGCCGGTCAGTCAGCCGGCCAAGCAGCCGACGCCGCAGCCGAGCCAGCCGGCGCAAGGCGGACAGGCGCCGGCCGGCGCGCAGCTCACCGCCTTGCAGAATGTGACCCTGAAGGCGGCCTGGGGCGGCGAGGGCGAGGCGCAGGGCAAGCTGCGCGCCCCGCGTGGCGTGGCCGTAGGCCCGCAGGGACTCATTTATGTGGCGGATAGCGGCAACAAGCGCGTCCAGGTCTTCAAGGCCGATGGAACTTTCGTGCGTTCGTGGAACAAGGGCGCCGAGCCGATGGTCGAGCCTTTCGACATGGTGGTGGATAGCGCCGGCCGCGTCTTCGTCCTGGATGCCGGCCGGCAGGTGGTTTCGCGCTTCTCGGCCGAGGGGCAGTTCCAGGTCGAGTTCGGCGCAGACCTG
>CAIQJD010000023.1 GCA_903872005.1 uncultured bacterium
CGAAGGCCGGCTATACAAATCTTAGCCAACTGGGTGTGTCTATAATATGTGACAGACCTGATTTCACTATGTGAAAATTATAACATATTCGGGTTTGCCTGTCAATCCCCATGCAGAAGTTTTCTACCCTTTGAAGCAGGCTGGCGCGTGTTTCTTGGCAGCGCATCCGCGATGGAGTATAATCGCCAACAGAAGTGCGTGAGGAGAGTTGGCAGATGTCCGAGCCAAGCAATCCGCGCCGACATCAAGCGGAGACCGAACGCAATCTGCTGATCGGCGCAGTCATCATATTGATGTTTGTGGGCGGCGGCTTGATCGCGGCGCTGTACGGGGGCGGAGCCGGCGTCTTGGGGCTGGTCTGTATCCTCGGCGGGGTGCTATTGTTGCTCACGCTGTATGGGGTGGTGAAGTTGTTTGAGCGGTGGGGCGGCGAGTGATGGGCCGGGCCGAGTTGGTTATTGGGGCAGATTCAGACAGGAGATGATGGATCCATGTACGCCAGCGAAGCGCTGAAAGCGCGCATCTTGTCGGATGGGCGCAATTTGGGCAATGGCATCCTGAAGGTGGATGGTTTCATCAACCATCAGGTGGATGCGCGGCTGATGATGCAGGTGGGCTATGCCCTGGCGGCGCGGTTCGCCGCGTTGCCGATCACGAAGGTGCTGACGGCGGAGATCTCAGGGATTGCGCCGGCGGTGATGACGGCGATGGCGCTGGATGTGCCGGTGGTGTACGCGCGCAAGCATAAGCCGATCACGATGCCGGAGCGCACGTATTTGGTTTCGGCGCCATCGCATACGAAGGGCGGCGAAGTGACGCTGATGGTGTCGCCAGAATGGCTGCGGCCGGCGGACAAGGTCCTGGTTGTGGATGATTTTCTGGCATCCGGGCGCACGATCCGGGCGCTGGTGGAGTTGACGGCTCAGTCGGGCGCTGAACTGCTGGGCATTGCTGCGGTGATTGAGAAGTCGTTTGAGGGCGGACGCGCGGTCTTCTCCGATTTGGGCGTGCCGGTCGAGGCATTGGTCACGATTACCAGCATGGACGGCGGCAAGATTCTGTTCGCGTAGGTTAGCATGGAAAAGGCGAGGAAGAGTCATGAATGTTGTGCCCGAAACTGTCGTGATCCTCGATTTCGGCTCGCAGTATAGCCAGCTCATCGCGCGCCGTGTGCGTGAGGCGCGCGTCTATTGCGAGTTGATCCCGTGGGATGCGCCGGCGGAGCGGGTGTTGGCATTGAACCCGGCTGGCTTCATCCTATCTGGTAGCCCATCGAGTGTGTATGAGGCCGGCGCGCCAACCCTGCCGGACTATGTGCTTGCCAGCGGCCGGCCGGTGCTGGGCATCTGTTACGGGATGCAGTTGTTGACGCTGGCGCTGGGCGGCCGCGTGGAGCCATCCACCAGTCGCGAGTATGGGCAGGCCGACATCACCATGGTGGCCTCGGATGCGCCGTTGCTGGCTGGCATCCCTTCGCCGGCGCGCGTGTGGATGAGTCATGGCGACCGGGTGGAGACGCCGGCGCAGGGGTTCGCGGTGCTGGCGCGCACGGACAATGCGCCGGCTGCGGCGGTGGGAAACGCGGCGCGCCGGGTGTACGGGCTGCAATTTCACCCAGAAGTACATCATACTCCTCATGGATCGCTCATCTTGCGTAATTTCCTGTTCGACATTTGCGGCTTGCATGGTTTGTGGGAACCGCATAACTTCATCGAGCAGAGTGTGGCGGCGGTGCGCGAGCGCGTGGGCACGGAGCATGCCATCTGCGCCATTTCCGGCGGCGTCGATTCGACGGTGGCGGCTACGCTGGTGGGCCACGCCATCGGGGAGCAGCTCACCTGCATTTTCGTGGACAATGGGTTGCATCGGAAGGGCGAGGTGGAGGCGAATATGGCCGCCTTCCGGGCGCATATCCAGGCGCCCACGCGACTGGTAGATGCGCGCCAACGCTTTCTGGGCGCGCTGGCCGGCGTGACAGACCCGGAGCAGAAGCGGCACATCATCGGGCATGAGTTCATCCGCGTCTTTGAGGAAGAGGCGCGCAAGATTGGGCCGGTGCGCTATCTGGTGCAGGGAACGATCTATCCCGATGTGATTGAGTCGTCGGGGACGGGAACGCGGGCGGCGGCGCGGATCAAATCGCATCACAACGTCGGCGCGTTGCCCAAAGACATGAACCTGGAATTGATCGAGCCACTGCGGATGTTGTTCAAGGATGAAGTGCGCCTGGTGGGCGCGGCGCTGGACCTGCCGGCGGCCCTGGTGCATCGGCAGCCCTGTCCCGGTCCGGCCTTGGCGGTGCGGATTATCGGGGAGGTGACGCCGGCTGCCCTGGAGACGCTACGGGAGGCCGATGCGATTGTCACCAGCGAGATCGAGGCGGCCGACCTCGGCGCCACGATGCCCTGGCAGTACTTCGCCGTCTTGACGTCAGTGCGGTCGGTGGGTGTGATGGGAGATGGCCGCACGTATCAGAATATGGCGGCCATACGGGCGGTCGCCAGCGTGGACGGCATGACGGCGGACTGGTCGCGCCTGCCTTATGATCTGTTGGCGCGCATTTCGAGTCGGATCGTGAATGAGGTGGCCGGCGTCAATCGGGTCGTGTATGATATTTCGTCGAAGCCGCCGGCGACGATTGAGTGGGAATAGCCGGCGCGAGCCGTTGGCCGGCGGGGATAATGGAGCATACATTCCGTCGAGACGAGGACGATCTACCGAGGAGGACACTATGGCTAACATCAGCGCTTTCCGTATTCCAGGGGAAGTGATCTTTGGCGCCGGCGCGTTGGCGCAACTGGCGGACAAGATCGGCGAGTTCGGCGCGCGGCGCATCTCGCTCATTACAGACAAGGGGCTGCGCGCGGCCGGCGCGCCAGATAGGACGGCAGAGTCGCTGCGCGCGGCCGGCTTGAGCGTAGATATCTATGATGACATCGCCGGCGAGCCAAGTTTGGAGATGTTGGAGGCGTGTCGCGCCCAGGTCAAGGCCGGCGGGTATGAGCTGGTCGTCGCTTTGGGCGGCGGCTCGGCGATGGATATGGCCAAGGCGGCGGCGTGCCTCGCGTTCAATGAGGGGCCGGCGCGCCAGTTCATCGGCGTCAATTTGATTCCCAGGCCGGGCGCGCCGGTGATCGCGCTCCCGACGACGGCCGGCACCGCTTCGGAAGTGACGCCCAATGCCATCTTCGCGGATCTTGCCAACAATGTGAAGAGCGGCATCGTGAGCCGGTTCCTGCTGCCCAGGGTGGCGTGCGTGGACCCGGAGCTGACCTATTCCGTGCCGCCGGCGGTGACAGCCGCGACGGGCATGGACGCGCTGGTGCACGCCATTGAATCGTACATTTCGCCCAAGGCAACCGTCTTCACGCAACCATACGCGCTGAAGGCTATCGAGCTGATTGGCAGCAACTTGCGGACGGCCGTGGCGGATGGGAAGGACAAGGCGGCGCGTGAGGCCATGGCGTGGGGAAGCCTGGTCGCCGGCTTGAGTTTCGCCAATGCCGGGGTGGGCGGCGTGCATGCCCTGGCGTACCCGCTGGGCGGGCAGTTCCACGTGCCGCATGGCGTCTCCAATGCACTGCTGCTGACGCCGGTGATGCGCTTTAGCGCGGGGGCCAAGCCGGCGCTCTTCGCCGCCATCGCGCGGGCTTTCGGCGTGGCGGATCAGGGGCAAGGCGATGCCCGGATGGCGGAGCAGGCGGTGGAGGCCATGGGCAGCCTGTCGTTGGATATTGGCATCCCGCAGCGGATGCGCGATGTGAACGTGCCGGAGGGCGCGCTGGAGCCGATGGCAGTGGCAGCCAGCAAGATCGAACGGTTGTTGGTCAACAATGCGCGGCCGATGACGCTGGATGATATCCGGCAGATCTATCGCGCGGCGTGGTGATGAAAGTGTAGAGACCCTCCCGCAGGTTCGCAAAACTGCGGGAGGTCCCGTGACAGAAGGGATTGCCGATGGATCAGACGCGGGCCGAGCCATTAACGGTTGATGCATATATCGCACAGTTTCCGGCCGATGTGCAGGTTATCCTGACCAGGCTCAGGGTGGTGATCCGAGAGGCTGCGCCGATGGCCGAGGAGCGGATCAGTTATCGGATGCCCGGCTTCTATCTGGGAGGCAAGCCGCTGGTCTGGTTCGCGGGTTACGCGCGGCATATCGGGTTCTATCCGACGCCGGCGGGGATTGAGGCGTTTGAAGCGGATCTGGCCGGCTATCGGCGTTCCAAGGGGGCGGTGCAGTTCCCTCTGGGCAAGCCGATTCCGTATGAGCTGGTGAGCCGCGTCGTGAAGTTTCGGGTCGAGAATGAGTCGGGGCCGTCGCCGGCTGGGGCTGGCTCCCGCTCACCCCAGGGTGTATAGCGACGTTGTTGACAGCATGGTCGGGACAACCGCATCGGCGGCGCAATGCCTTGACGGGGGAGTGGGTGTTGGTCTCGCCGCAGCGCGTCGAGCGTCCATGGCTGGGGCAGGTGGAGCGACCGGCGCAGGCGCAATTGCCGGCGTATGATCCGGCCTGCTATTTGTGCCCGGGGAATGCCCGCGCCGGCGGGGCACGCAATCCGGCCTATGCCGGCCCCTATGTCTTCCAGAATGACTTCGCGGCGCTGACGCCGGCTACACCGGAGCGTGTCGTGAAGGCGCATCCTTTGCTGCAGGCAGAAAGCGCGCGTGGCGAGTGCCGCGTCCTGTGCTTCTCGCCGCGCCACGATTTGACGCTGCCACAAATGTCCGTCGCGGGGATACGCCAGGTAGTGGATGCCTGGGCAGAGCAGACGGCCGAATTGGGATGCACGTACCGTTGGGTGCAGGTTTTCGAGAACAAGGGCGCGGCCATGGGGTGCTCCAATCCCCATCCGCACGGGCAAATCTGGGCCGGTGCGGCGATCCCGCATACGCCGGCGCTGGAAGACGCCCAGCAACGCGCCTATCGCGAAGCGCACGGAGCGACGTTGTTGTTGGATTATGTCGCGATTGAGCTTGAGACGGCCGAACGGATCGTGCTGGAGACGGCTCATTGGGTCGCGCTGGTCCCGTTTTGGGCGGTGTGGCCTTTTGAGATGCTGCTACTGCCGCGCCGGCCTGTGCTGCGTCTGCCCGACCTGATGGAGATGGAGCGAGATGACTTGGCCGGCGCGCTGAAGCGCCTGCTGACGCGCTACGACAATCTGTTCGCGACGTCGTTCCCGTATTCGATGGGATGGCACGGCGCGCCGACCGCGGCCGGCGACTACGCCCATTGGCAGTTGCACGCGCATTTCTATCCGCCCTTGCTGCGCTCGGCGACCGTCAAGAAGTTCATGGTCGGCTATGAGATGTTGGCCGAGGCGCAACGGGATTTGACGCCGGAAGGAGCCGCAGCTCGGTTGACAGCGTGCAGTGAGAGGCACTATACAGAGGCGGAGCGGTCCGCGTGACGATGCTTGGAGACGGAGATGGACTTGCATGATCGCGTGATGGCAGCTTTCGAACGTGAATATGGCCGGCCGGCGGCCGGCGTGGCGCGGGCGCCGGGGCGCGTGAATCTGATCGGCGAACATACGGACTACAACGATGGGTTCGTCTTGCCCATGGCGATTGATCGCGCGGTATGGCTGGCGCTGCGCCGGCGCACGGATGACCGCGTGCGGGTTTATGCGCTCGATTTCGACCAGCGGTTAGAGTTTTCACTCCATGATATCGGGGAGCGTGGGCGCGGTTGGGGAGAGTATGTCAAGGGTGTGGCGTGGGCATGGCGGGAGGCTGGCTTGCCCCTGTGCGGCTGGGAAGGGACGCTGGCTGGCGATGTGCCCATCGGTGGGGGCTTGTCTTCCTCTGCTGCGTTGGAGCTGGCGACAGCGCGGGGCTTCGCGACGGCCTGCGAGGTCGGTTGGGATGGGCCGGCGATGGCGCGGCTGGCGCTGCGGGCCGAGAGCGATTGGGTGGGGATGAAGTGCGGCATCATGGATCAGATGATTGCGGCTTGCGGCGTTGCCGGTCAGGCGTTGCTAATTGATTGTCGGAGCCTGGTGATGCAGGCCGTGGCCCTGCCGGCAGAGACGAGTATCGTCATTCTCGATACGGCCACGCAGCGCGGACTGGTGGACTCGGCCTACAATGAGCGCCGCGCGCAATGCGAGGAAGCGGCGCGGACGCTGGGCGCGCTGGCGTTGCGTGATGTGACGTGGGAGACATTCATAGAGCGCCAGGGCGCGTTGACTCCGGTGGCTCGCCGGCGCGCACGGCATGTCATCAGCGAGAATCGGCGCACCCTGGAAGCGGCTGAGGCGATGCAGCGGGGCGACGCGAAGCGTCTGGGCGAGTTGATGAATGCCAGCCACGTCAGTTTGCGGGACGATTTCGAGGTCTCCAGTCGAGAGCTGGACATCATGGTGGAATGCGCGCAGAACACGACGGGATGTCTGGGGGCGCGCATGACGGGTGCTGGATTTGGCGGGTGCGCGGCAGCGCTGGCGCAGAGCACACAGGCTGATGCGCTGGCTGCGGACGTGGCGCAACGCTATGCCGCGCGCACCGGCCTGACGCCGCGGATCTATGTGTGCGCGGCGAGCGCCGGCGCCAGCTATCGGCCGGCGTGACGCCTATTCTTCTGACCAGCCGAAACGCTTGAGGTCAATGCGGCCGGCCAGGTCGAATTCGATCCCTTCATCTTCCAGCAGGGCGCGCTGAAGCTCTGCGCCGGCGCCGGCCGGCAGGCTGCTCTTTCCCTGGGCATTCACGATGCGATGCCAGGGTACGTCATCTGCCTCTTTCAACGTATGCATGGCCCAGCCGACGGTGCGCGCGCCACGCGGCATGCCGAGCCGGCGCGCAATCTGACCGTAGGTCGCCACGCGGCCGGCGGGAATGGAGCGCGCCGCGTCGCGAATGCGCTCGAAGAGCGCGTGGGCAGAGTCCTTTGGCTCAGTCATAGAACTCCGTGAAAGTGCGGCAGCCGATCTCGCCGTGTTGGAATGTGGCGCGGGGGAGACCCCATTCGTCAGCCGTCTGGTCCGCGGAGGGATAGCCGAGCGCGCCCAATGCGCCCCCATACGTATAGACATAACGATGACGAATGACGCCTTTGAGGGCGTAGGCGTCGTTGGTCGCGTCGCGGAACATGATGATCGCCATCGCGCCGGCAGTCGTCTTGAAGTCCTGCACTAGGCCGTTTCCCCAGCGGTGGACGAACGCGCTGCCGCCGTTGTCGAAGGGGAGTCCAAGTGCGGCCTCGCCGCCGTTGCGTTGATAGGCGGCAGCGATGGCGGGGTAGTAGTTGCCCTGGGCATCATAGCCGACGCGCGTCTGCGGGACTTCTTCCGTGAGGGCCTTGTAGGTCGCGTAGGCTTGCTTACGATTGGCGACGGTGAAGTTGCCCGAGCGGTAGAGGCCATAGTTGTTGTTGGGGAAGTCCTGCAGGCAGAAGAGGCTGGCGGTCTTGACCAGCCGGCTATCGCGCAAGAAGCGGAAGCCGGCCTGCAACTTGCTGGATTGCAGCGCTTCGCCATTGTCCGAAGTCCAGCCGTATTCGGATATGTGGAAGCCTTTGTCGGTGAGCTGGCCCTCGTAGCGAGTCATCGCTGTCCAGAGGGAGCTGGTGTACTGATTGAAGAGGGTTTGCACGGTCTGCGGCGTGTCGCCGGCGGCATTGGCGATGTAAATGTGGTAGGCGACGTCGTCCAGGGGATAGGTGCCGTGATCGGACTGGAATTGCTCCCAGGCATGGTAGGTGCGGCCCTGGCGGTAGGTTTGATCGAGGTAGTTGGAGCCGTCATCGCCGCCGCCGGGGAGGTCGTGGCTGAGGAGTGGGCCGGAGGCAAGGGTGACGTTGAGGGCCGAGTCTATCTTGACTTTCTGGTAGACGACCTTGAGGAGTTTGGCGAACCAGTAGGGGGATAGCCAACTGCTCGTCCCACCGTGCCAGTCATTCGGCTCATTGAAAGACTCAAAGAGACGCAGCCGGCCAGCAAAGTGGGAGACGATCGCCAGGAAGTCCGTCGCGTAAGTTTCCAACCAGGCGTCGCCGGCGGCGCTGGGAGCGGCGCCGCGCAGGAGGTCGCCAGGATCGCTGGCGCTGGTGGCTTCGGCGCCAATGAGGCCGTAGACGCCGACGCCGAGCGCGGTGAAGCCATTGATGATGGCATCGTAGGTCTGGAACCAGGTGCGGCCGGCGTGAACGCTCGAATCGGTTGGCGAATTCCAGGGGCCAAGGACGAAGTTGATGCGGACGAAGGCAGCGCCGGCGTCGCTGATGATGCCGGGCGTGGACATTTGCGGGGTCAGTGCGCCTGACGCAGTATCAATGGGACGGTTTCCGTCGAGCCCCATCTTGCCTTTGGGGAAGAAGTTCGTTGCCATTGCACCAATACCCTTTCTGCTCAGCGCCATGCTGGGCCGGCTCAAAGGCAGCATCGGGCGTGGAGGAGACTCGCCACTGCGCTGCCACACGGCGGACGTTTGCCAGGTCCGCCGGCGTATTGACGTTCATGAACGAACAATGTTGCGGGTCAAATCGCTCGATCTCTTCTTGCTCAACGTAACGCACCTGCAATCGCGCGAAGACGTCGAAGAAACGTTGCCGGCCGGCGGCCAGGGTCGCTGTGATGGCCTGGGCGCAGCGGCGGCCGTAGACTGCATGCAAGGGTTCGAAGTAGTCTCCGATCCGCGGCGCCACAACATCCCATTGGGTCGCCAGACTCACCTGATAGCCGAGCAGGTCGCGGTTCAGAAAGGGCATGTCGCAGGCAGTGACGATGGCATAGTCGCCCTGCATGGCCGTCAGGCCCGTATAGAGGCCGCCCAGCGCTCCCTGGCCGGGATACAGGTCGGCGACGGCGCGATGGCCGAGATAGGCAAAACGCGCCGGCGTGTTGGTAATGATCAGAGTTTCGTCGCCCAGGCCGGCCAGGGCATCCAGTGTCCATTCGATCATTGGCCGGCCCAAAATGTCCAGAAATGCTTTTTCCTGGCCCATGCGCGTACTCTGGCCGCCGGCCAAAATCACGCAGGTTATGGGGAACTTCACCGCAGCCTCCGCGTGGGCGTCAGCCGGCCGGGATGTAAGCAAGGCCGGTGGTGCCGGGGCCGGTGTGGACGCCCAGGGCCGGCGATAGCTCAATGGTCAGGGATTCAACGCAGTCGAAGGCCGGCTCGATACGCTTGCGAATCTCCTCGATGGCAGCCAGGGCGTCGGCGTGCATGTAGGCAACGCGGATGCGCCCGCCAGGGCCGACTTTCTTGGCGATGATCTCGACCATCTTGTCATACGCATGAAGCCGGCTGCGGGTCTGGCCCAGGGCGACGATTTCGCCATCTTGCATGCCGATAATGGGCTTGACGCGGAGGAGCGCGCCGACGAGATGCATGGCGCGTCCGATACGCCCGCCCATATATAGATAGCGCAGCGTGTCGGCGGTCTGAATCATTTGGGCGTCGAAGGCCGTCTCGCGAGCCACTGAGCCAACGCGCAAGAGGCTGGCGCCGGCCTGAGCCGCCCGCGCGGCCTGGATGACTGCCCATCCGTGGGCCATGGCGACCTGGCGCGTGTCCACCACCATGATTTTCGCGTCGGGCATCTCGTTGCCGGCCATCTCTTTGGCGATCATGGCGGCTTGATAGGCACCGCTGCCGGTGGATGTCATGGTGATGGCGACCATCTCGCGCGTGGTCTTGTAGGCTTCACGGAAGGCGGTCAGATAATCGCCTGCGCCGGGGTTGGAGGTGGTGGGCAGTTCGGTGGCCGTTGGCAACCAGGAATAGAATCGTCGGCGATCCATGTCGTACACATCGCGCATGGTCTTCTTGTTGATGATGACGTAGTAGGGGACCAGCCGAATGTCCAGGGATTGGCAGAGCGCGTCTGGGATCGCCGTCGTGGTATCGGCAATGACGGCGACGCGCGATGGATTGACGGGATTGCCTTCGGTCACTCTTCTTCTCCTCTTTGGCGTCGCGCAGGCCACTATGCGCCGGCGGCAGCCATCGCAAAGACGCGCAGGAAATCCTCTGAAGCGCGTGTGTTGGGCGGGAAGCGCTGCAGCAGGCGTTGGTTGCGAGCGAGGGCGCGGCCAGGCCCAGTGCGCCAGACTCGTTCATACTCTTCCAAATGGGCGCGATCAGGACGGCCGGCGTGGATGGCTGCGGCGGCGGTCTGCCC
>CAIQJD010000024.1 GCA_903872005.1 uncultured bacterium
AGACCCTCCTGGGCCTGCGGGCGTAGGGGTACATGGATCGGGGCGAGCTGGTGCCGGATGACGTGACCATCGCCATGGTCATGGAACGCATCGGGAAACCTGATTGCGGGCGCGGCGTGATCCTGGACGGCTTCCCACGCACGACGGAGCAGGCAACGGCTTTGGATGCGGCGTTGGGCCGGCAGGGCTGGGGGATCAATCTGGTCCCGTACATTCGGGTATCCGAGATCACCTTACTGGCGCGGCTGGGCGGTCGCTGGACGTGCAAGAAGTGTGGGGCGATCTATCATCAGCTCTTCAACCCGCCTCGGCAGGCCGGCGTGTGTGACCTATGCGGCGGCGAACTGTACCAGCGCTCCGACGACACGCTGGAAACACAACAGCGGCGCATCCGGGTCTACATGGAGCAGACGGCTCCTCTGATCGCCTTCTACCAACAGCGTGGGCTGTTGGTGGAGATTGATGGCGAGCAGGATGTGCAGCACGTGCAGGCCGCGTTGCTCGACGCGATTCGCCGGCTGGGAGTGGGGCAGGCGTGACGCGCTCCATCGTGATCAAGTCCGAGCGTGAGCTGGCGTTGATGCGCTCGGCCGGCCAGATTGTGGCGCAGGTGTTGGAAGCGATCCGCCGGCGCGCCGCGCCGGGGGTCACAACGGGCGAGTTAGACGCCCTGGCAGAGCAGATGATCCTGGCAGCCGGCGCGACGCCCTCCTTCAAGGGCTACACGGGCGGCGGTGGGCATCCGCCCTATCCGGCGACGATCTGCGCGTCGGTGGACACGGAATTGGTACACGGCATTCCGTCACGTCAGCGGGTCTTGAAAGAGGGGCAGATCCTCTCAGTAGACGTGGGTGCGATTTACAAAGGGTATCACGGCGACGCGGCGATCACCTTGCCGATAGGCGAGATAGCGCCGAGGACGCTGGAGTTGTTGGCCGCGACGGAAGGGGCGCTGGTCGCCGGCATTGCGGCGGCGCGCGCCGGCCAACGCATCGGGGACATCTCGGCGGCCATCGAAGGGTATGTGGTGCAGCGAGGCTTCTCGGTCATCCGCGAGTACACCGGGCACGGCATCGGACGGGTAATGCACGAGGGCCTGCAAATCCTGAACTTCGGGGAGCCGGGGCAGGGGGTCCTGTTGCGCGAGGGGATGACCCTGGCGCTGGAACCGATGGTGAGCGCCGGCCACTGGCGCACACGCGTCTTGGATGATGATTGGACGGTAGTGATGGCGGATGGCGCACTTTCGGCGCACTTTGAGCATACCATTGCCATCCGCGACGGCGAGGCGGAGATTCTCACTCGCCTGCAACAATCATAGCGCGAGCAGTTTCGCATCGCGTGGCAGAAATGGAGCGATGATCATGAAAGTACGTCCGTCTGTGAAACGACGCTGTGAGAAGTGCAAGATCATCCGCCGCAATGGGGTTGTCCGGGTGATTTGTACCAATCCGAAGCACAAGCAACGACAAGGGTGATGAATGTCATCCTGGCCGGCGGGCGAAAGTGCCTGCGGCGGGATGGCAGGGCAGGATTTTGGGAGGAAAGGCATGGCGCGTATTGCTGGAGTAGACTTGCCCCGTGAGAAGCGAGTAGAGATTGCCTTACGGTATATCTATGGGATCGGCCCAAGTACCAGCCGGCAGATCGTGGATTCGGCCGGCGTCAATCCTGACACTCGTGTCAAGGATCTGGCCGAAGCCGAAGTGAGCCGCTTGCGCGAGATCATTGACCGCGAGTATCGCGTCGAAGGCGACTTGCGCCGCGAAGTGGCGATGAACATCAAGCGCCTGACGGAAATCGGGTGCTATCGTGGGCTGCGTCACCGCCGCAACCTGCCCGTACGCGGGCAGCGGACGCGGACGAATGCGCGCACCAAACGGGGTTCCCGCAAGACGGTTGCCGGACGGCGGCGGTCACGGGCCAAGAAGTAGTCGGCCTGAGCGGGCTGGCGCGCCGGCTCTGGCGTGGGTCGGCCTCAGCACGGAGAGGTTAGCAAGCAGGAGGAACGATGGGACGAGGCAGGCGAGTCAAGACGAGCCGCAAAGAAAAACGGTTAATCAGCACCGGGCAGGCTCATATCCAGGCGACGTTCAATAATACCATTGTCACGCTGACCGACGGGTCGGGCAATGTGCTGGGCTGGCGCAGCGCCGGCTCCGTAGGCTTCAAAGGCTCGCGCAAGAGCACGCCTTACGCCGCTCAGACGGCTGCGACCGAAGTGGTCAAGGTCGCTCAGGAAATCGGCATGCGTGAGGTGGATGTGTTTGTGAAAGGCCCCGGCCCGGGCCGCGAGGCTGCGATCCGCGCCTTGCAAGCGGCGGGCATGCGGGTGCGCTCGATCACCGATGTGACGCCGGTGCCGCACAATGGCTGCCGGCCGCCCAAGAAGCGGCGCGTCTAAGCCGGCGGGGTCGGATTTCGATGGCGCGCGAGGGGCCTGTGGGCGGGTCGCGCGCCTGTGTGGTACGTAGAGTGCAGGAGGCAACATGGCGAGATATACGGGACCAGTGTGCAGACTGTGTCGCCGAGAAGGTAAGAAGCTATATCTGAAGGGCGAGCGCTGCTATTCGCCGAAGTGCGGCATCGAGCGGCGCAATTTCCCGCCCGGCATGCACGGCACTTCGCGTCAGTTCCGGCGCAAAGAGTCGGACTATGCCTTGCAATTGCGTGAGAAGCAGCGCGCGCGTCGCGTCTACGGCGTGCTGGAGCGCCAATTCCGGCGCTATTTCGAGGAAGCCGAGCGCCGGCCGGGCCTGACGGGCCAGAACTTGCTGGGCATCCTGGAATCTCGGTTGGACAATGTCGTCTTTCGCATGGGACTGGCCGATTCGCGGCCGCAGGCGCGCCAGTTGGTCGAACACGGCCACTTCCAGTTGAACGGGCGCAACATTGATGTCCCGTCGGCGCTGGTGCGCCCGGGTGACGAAATCTCACTCGGCGAACATGCCAAGAAGACCGAATACTTCCGTGATCGGGCCGAGTATGTGCAGAAGCATCAGCCGCCCCAATGGTTGCTGTTGGACGGGCAGCGTATGGTTGGCAAGATGCTGGAGCAACCGTCGAAGCCAGAGGACGTCAGCCTCGAAGAGCAGTTGATCGTCGAGTACTATAGCCGTTAGGTTTGGTAGGAACGAGGATCACTGGCAGGGCAGAGAGCGCGGCGCGGCCGGCGCGAGGAGAGCATGTCCCTCGCGCCGTCTATGCCGGACGGCTCTCCCGATGAGTTGTAAGGAGGGATATTCCCTTGTTGAATCGAGTATTGCCCCAAATCGAGTGCGAAGCATGTTCTCACCAGTATGGGCGTTTCGTGATCGGCCCGCTAGAGAGCGGGTACGGCATTACCCTGGGGAACGCTCTACGTCGCGTCTTGCTGTCGTCGCTGTTGGGCGCAGCGGTCACTTCCATCCGTGTGAGCGGCGTGCCGCATGAGTTCACCGTCATCCCGCACGTGAAAGAGGACATGACGGTCTTCATCTTGAACGTGAAACAGATTCGGTTCAAGGTTCAGACGGATCTGGAAGAAGAGTTTCGTGTGCGCCTGGATGTTCAGGGCGAAGGTGAGGTCACCGCCGCGGACTTGCAGTGTCCCTCGCAGATCGAAGTGATCAATCCTGAGTTGTTACTCTTGACCGCCGACTCGAACGAAGTGGATCTGGATATCGAGCTGGTGGTGAAGCGCGGCCGGGGCTATTCGCCGGCCGAAGAGCGCGGTCGGCTCTCCATCGGTGAGATTCCGGTGGACGCCGTTTTCAGCCCAGTGCGGAAGGCCAATTTTCAGGTCACGAAGACCCGTGTCGGTCAGATGACCGACTATGATCGTCTGACGATGGAAATCTGGACCGATGGTTCGATCACGCCGGAGGCGGCGTTGGGCTTCAGCGCCCGTACCCTGGTGGATCACTTCTCTCGTATCGGCGGCATGGGCCAGGTGACAATCGAGCCGGCGCGCCCCTCTTTGGAGGATGGCATTCCGAGCCGTGTCTCAGACGCGTTGATTGAAGACCTGGATCTATCTGTGCGGGCGTACAACTGTTTGAAACGCGCCGGCATCATGAAGGTCGGTGAAATCCTGGCGATGCTGGAGCAGGGCGAAGACGAGATCATGTCCATCCGCAATTTCGGCCGCAAGTCGCTGGACGAATTGCTGGAGCGACTTCGGGCCAAGGGCTACCTGGACATGATCAACTATCGGCCTTCCATCACTGCCGGCCAGGACGAAGAACTGGAAGACAAAGACGAGAACTTAGAGGACGAGGACGAAGCCGACCGTTAGGCGGCGCGTCCGGCAATTCGCGCAAGGTTTTGTAGGGGGTCGTTGGAGATGAGACATCTAATGGCGGGCCGACATCTCGGCCGTCCCAGCGGACAGCGTCAGGCGCTGTTTCGCAATCTGGTGACCGATCTGCTGCGTCACGGTCGCATCCGCACCACGGAAGCCAAAGCGAAGGCGATCCGCGCCGATGCAGAGCGTATCATCACCATCGCCAAGCGTGGGCTGCGCGAGGAGAGCTATGCGCTCCACGCCCGCCGGCTGACGGCGGCGCGCTTGAATGATCCGATGGTGACGAAACGGCTGTTTGACGAGATCGCCCCGACCTTTGAGAATCGGCCGGGCGGCTATACGCGGATCATGAAGCTCGGCCCGCGCCGCGGCGATGGGGCGGAAATGGTGATCCTGGAGTTGGTAGACTAGACTCGGCCGGCCAGGCGAGGCGGCGATGACCTATCGAGTGCGGGCGCTGGTGGAGTATGATGGCACAGACTATGCCGGCTTTCAACGGCAACTGGGCCGCCCCACGATTCAGGCGGAATTGGAGACAGTCCTGCACCGCTTGACGGGCCAGGCAACTCCGATCCTGTACGCCGGCCGCACCGACGCCGGCGTGCACGCCGCAGGTCAGGTGATCGCCTTTGATGTGGATTGGCGTCACGCGCTGGCCGACCTGTGGCGAGGGATGAATGCGCTGCTGGCGCCGGCCATCGCGGTGCAATACCTGGAACTGGCCGAGGCGTGCTTTCATCCGCGCTACGATGCGTTGAGCCGCACCTATCGTTACCGGGTCTGGAATGCGGCGCTGCGCTCACCTTTACACGAACGCTATGCCTGGCGCCTGCCCGGCCGGCTGGATGTAGAGCAGATGACGCGGGCCGGCGCTGATCTGATTGGAAGTCATGATTTCGCCACCTTCGGCCAGCCGACCCAGGGCGAATCTACCACCCGCGTCGTCCACCGCGTGGAGTGGGGGCGAGAAGGGGCGCTGGTCTGGATGGACATTGAAGCCAACGCTTTCTTGCGGCACATGGTGCGTTGCGTGGCCGGCTCGTTGCTACAGGTCGGGCTGGGCAAGTGGACGATAGGCCAGTTCGTTGAGAGTCATCGAGCACGTGAGCGGGCCCGATCCGCGCCGCCGGCCCCGCCCCAGGGATTATGTCTGGTACAGGTGCGTTATCCGGGCCATGTGCTGGCCGCAGAGCCGGCATAGCACGAGCTGAACATCTCGGAGGAGTTGTGGGGAAGTGAAGACGTATACAGCTAAGGCTGCTGACATCAAACGTGAGTGGTACGTGGTCGACGCGACCGGCAAGACGCTGGGCCGGTTGGCGTCCGAGATCGCTCAGGTGCTTGCCGGCAAGCGCAAGCCGATTTACACGCCGCATGTGGACTGCGGCGACTTCGTCATTGTCGTCAACGCCGACAAGGTGCATGTAACCGGCAAGAAACTGGATCAAGAATTCTACTATCGCCATTCGGGCTATCCGGGCGGGTTCCGCCAGGTGAGCATGCGCGACCAGATGGCGACCCATCCCGATCGGGTGATTGCGACCGCGGTGCGGCGCATGTTGCCCAAGAATCGGTTGGGGCGGGCGATGATCAAGAAGCTGAAAGTGTATGCAGAGGGGACGCATCCGCACGCCGCGCAGCAGCCCAAGCCCCTCGATTTGGTGTAGTCAGGAGCGCAGGGAGGAAAGCATGGCTATAGATCTCAAGGGCAAGTACTATCAAGGCACCGGCCGGCGCAAAGCCGCTACGGCTCGCGTCCGCCTCTATCCCGGCGACGGTCAGATTGTCGTCAACGATAAGTCGTTGGAAGTCTATTTCGGGCGCGAGACGGATCGCACCACGGTGTGCGGCCCGCTCAACCTGGTGGGCCTGGCGACGGCCTATGGCGTCTCCGTCCGTGTCAGCGGCGGCGGCAGCTCTGGGCAAGCCGATGCGGCGGCGCACGGCGTTGCATTGGCGCTGCTCGATGCGAATCCTGAGCTACGCGCACCTTTGCGCAAAGCCGGCTTCCTGACGCGCGACCCGCGCGAGAAGGAACGCAAGAAGGCCGGCCTGAAGCGGGCCCGCAAGGCCCCGCAGTACACGAAGCGCTAAGCCGGCCAGCCGGCGTCGGTCGGCCGCCCCGTTTCGGCGTACAAGTTCATACTTGCTAACCTGCGAGCTTCCCCAGGCGATATGCCTGTGGGAAGCTCGTTTGCGTTTGCGGACAGCCGGCGCGACTTTGGGCGAGCGCCGGCGTATAGAGGGTGCGCCCTGTCGGGGGCGACATCATTCAGGAGTTCTTCATGACTGTCTCAACATGCCCGATTACGCCGCGTCCGATGCGCGACGACGCCGACTTCTGGAAGATGCGCGATTTGCTGATTCAGGGCGCGCCGATCACGCCGATGGGCTTGAATTGGGACATGCGCCGGCTGGACGGCAAACGTTTCTACAATGCCAATAACGAAGAAAATCGCCTGCTCCATCGCCCGGTGCAGCTCTGGGAAGATAACACCGGCCGGCTGGTCGGCTATGTCCTGCCCGAAGGCAGGGGCGACGCCCATCTGCAGATTCATCCGGACTACCGCCACATCGAGGACGAGATGATCGCCTGGGCGGAGGGGCGTCTGGCCGCGCCGGCGGGGACGGAAGGCCGGCTCCGGCTGGAGTTCTACGTGTACGAGTACGATGTGCTGCGCCAGCGACTCCTGGCCGGCCGTGGCTTCTCGAAGACCGACGATTGGGGGATCATCCGCCATCTGCGTCTGGGCCGGCAGCCTTTGCCCCAGCCACAGATAGCTGCCGGCTACATCCTGCGGGAGACGCGCCCCGAAGATCTGGCCGATTGCCGGCGCATCGCGGATCTGCTCAACGCCGGGTTCCGGCGCACGTTCCACAACGCTCAGGAATACCAGAACTTCACACGCGAGGCGCCCAGTTTCCGGCGCGAGCTGGACCTGGTCGCCGAAGCGCCGGACGGCAGCTTCGGCGCGTATGTCGCCATTCCCTACGATGCGGTGAATCATTGGGGCATCGTGGAGCCGGTCTGCACGCATCCGGCGCATCGGCGTAAGGGGCTGGCGCAGGCGCTCTTACAGGAAGGGTTTCTGCGCCTGCGCGAGCTGGGTGGGCTGGATGTGACGGTAGATACCGGCGATATGGCGCCGGCGAATGCCCTGTATGACAGCCTGGGCTTCACCGAGGCGTACAGGTCCTTCGCCTGGGCCAAGACCTACTGATATAGCTCATAGCTATATACGGAGAACATCCCTCTGGCTCGCAGCCAGAGGGATGTTCTCCGCGTCATGCAATATGTTGCATGATGGCCCCGCGCGCGGCGAGGTAGTCGGCGATCAGGGAACGGTGGCACTCCGTCGGCCGGCGCTCGGCGCATAGCAGGCAGATGGGCTGCTGCAGCCCGATCAGTCGGGCCGTCAAGAGATCGCCGGCGCGTTCCAACAGCAGCGCGTAGCGCTCGCGCCAATCGGGGAAGTCCATGAACGGATTGCCCAATTCGGGCAATGAGATGTAGGCGATGCCGGCTTCGGTTAGCAGGCGCTCGATCCCCTTGTCGGGCGTCTTGGCTTTGGCGAAGTAGCCCATGCTGGCGCGGTCGGGGCGCAGGCGCACATCGGCGACGAGGCGCACGCCATGCGCAACCAGTTGCGCGATCAGCTCTGTGGGGGAACGCCCGCCGTAGCCGATGGTGCAGACGCGCCAGGCTGGATTCTCTTCTGTCATTGCATCCTCCAGCGGGCGTAGCTAGAAAAGAGCAGAATTAGCATTGCGAGACCGCCGAAGGCTGCGATACCCGGGGAGTTGGTCAGGCTCTGGATCGCGCCGACGCCGGCTATCAAGAAGACGCCGCCCACGACCAGCAGGGCGAGGAAACGGGCCAGGCGCGTGACGAAAGGGGGCGGGGGCAGCAGGTTGGGGATGTTCCGCCGACGCAGGTCGTAGCCACACGCGCCGCAGTATCTCTGGCGGTCGAGGTTCTGCGCGGCGCAGCGCGGGCAGGGCAGTGGCGCGCCGGCGATCTGCGGCGGACGCCGCCGGCGCGGCGCGGGCTGTCCTTCGGCCGGCCGGCGCAAATCGGCGCGGCAGTGGCCGCAAAATTCGTAGCGCGCCGGATTTTCGACCCCGCAGGTATGGCAATCCATCATTCCCCTCACTCATCCTCAAAAGGCATCAACACATCGCGCGATTTGCCCCCGCCCTGGTTGGGGCCGACATAGCCGCGCTCTTCCAGCATATCCATCAGCCGGGCGGCGCGCGGGTAGCCGATCCGCAGGGCGCGCTGGATGTAGGATGTGGAGATCGCGTCCTTGCCTTGCAGCAGGGCGACGGCTTTTTCAAAGAGGGCGTCGCCGGCGTCTTCTGCCAGCTCCTCGTCCCCTTCCCAGGGATAGGCCGGCGCAGGGATGGGTTGGGGCGCATCGTCGGCCGGCGCGGCGGCTTGCGTCGCCTTCTGCCAGAAGGCGACGACGGCGCGGATCTCTTTGTCCGAGACGAAGCAGCCTTGCAGGCGCGCCAGCTTGCTGGCGTCGGGGGCTACGAAGAGCATGTCGCCGCGCCCCAGGAGCTTCTCGGCGCCGGCGCTATCCAGGATGACCCGCGAATCAATCTGGCTGGTGACGGCGAAGGAGATGCGCGCCGGAAAATTGGCCTTGATCAGGCCGGTGACGACGTCCACGCTGGGGCGTTGGGTGGCGATGATGAGGTGGATGCCGGTAGCGCGCGCCATCTGGGCGATGCGGCAGATGCTGTGCTCCACGTCGTCGGGGGCCAGCATCATCAGGTCGGCCAGCTCGTCCACAATGACGACCAGGTAGGGGAGCGGCGTTTCGCCGTGGCGCAGGGCCTTCTGGTTGTAGTCCACCAGATGGCGCGCGCCGGCGCCGGCGAATTGCTCGTAGCGGCTGGTCATCTCGCGCACCACCCAATGCAGCGCCCCGACGACCTGCTCCATGTCCACGATCACCGGCGCAATCAGGTGCGGCGCGCCGTTGTAGCTGGTCAGCTCCACGCGCTTGGGGTCAATCAACAGCAGGCGCAGCGTGTCAGGCTGATTCTGGCACAGGAGGCCGGTCACGATGGCGTTGATGCAGACCGATTTGCCGGAACCGGTCGCGCCGGCGATGAGGAGATGCGGCATGGACGCCAGGTCAGCGGCCGCCGGCGCGCCGGAGACGTCGCGGCCCAGGGCAAAGGCCAGGGGCGATTTGATCTTGCGGAAGGCTTCGCTCTCCATGACGCCGCGCAGCGAGACCATCTGGGTCTGGCTGTTGGGGACTTCGATGCCGACGTAGGGCCGGCCGGGCACTGGCGCTTCAATGCGGATGGCCGTTGCCGCCAGGGCCAGCGCCAGGTCGTTGCTGAGGGTCTGGATGCGGTTGACGCTGACCTTGCGTAGCACTTCCTGGCCGTTTTCGTCGCGGCGCTTGACGTAGCCAGGTTCGACGCCGAACTGGGTGACGGTGGGGCCGCGCTGGATGGCGACGATCTGCGCCGGCACGCCGAAGGCCGCCAACGTGTCGAGGATGACATCGCCCTTCAGCTCTGTGTCGGCGTCTTCACGCGCCGGCGCAGAGTCGGGGCGCAGCAAATCCAGCGGGGGGAGGCCGGCCGCGCGTGGCGGCGCGACTGGCGGCGGCGCGGCGCGTTCCTTGCGTTTGGGCGGCGCGGCGGGTTTCTCTGACTTGGGACGCGGCGTCTCGGCCGGCGGTGGCGGCGCGGGCTGGCGGCGTTCGGCGGCCGGCTTTTTGGTCGGGGTCGGACGGGGGGCGGGTTGCGCCGGCGGCGCTTCGGGCGGCCGGCGTTCTGGCTGGACGCGCACCCACAGGATGCCAAGCTGCGTGAGGAGAAACGCCCCCAGGAGGCGCAGGTCGCGCCGGGTGGCGCGGGCAGCCAGCAAGAAGCCGGCGCTCATGACCAGGGCCAGGGCGACCACCGCGCCGGCCGTTCCCAGGAGATTGATGAAGGGCATGCTGACCAGCCAGCCAATGTGGCCGCCTCCCTGGCCGGCGCGGGCTGCCGCCTGGGGCGATTCGGCCGGCGAGAGGGCGTGCAGGATGCCGGCCAGACTGAAGAGGATAACCTCGAAGCCGAATATCTGTTGCCAGGCGAGGGAGAGGCGCTCGGAATAGCGGTTGGCGATCAGGATGATGCCGACGCCGGCCAGCAACAGGGCTGCTGGGATCGCGGCCGCGCCGAGGAAGAGTCGCGTCGCGTCGTATAAGCGGGTCAGGAGGCTGTTGGCCGGCGTGAACAGGCCGGCCAGGACGAGCAGGCCGAAGAGGGCGATGCAGAGGCCGGCCAGCTCGCGCCCGAATTCGGCGAGAAAGTCCAGGAGCATCTCGCCGAGTACGGAGCGGCGGCCGGTTTCACGCGGCTCGTCGGGTGCATTTGGGTTGTACATTGCCGTGCGCCCCATTTCGCGCGGGACAGGGTGCGCTTAGGCCCCCTTGCTCAGCGCCTCAATCCAGGCTTGTGTCACGCGCTGGCTGCGGCGCTCCAATTCGGGCAACGTGCGCTCCAGCCTGGCGACGATGCCGCCCAGCGACCAGCCGGCGCGGCCGGCGATGGTCGCGCGCACGGCCGCCACGATCTTGGGCGAAAGGCTGGTGGCATTGAGCACATCCACCAGACGCCATTCCGAGCCGGCCAGTTGGACCTGCTGGATGGACTGGTCTTCCAGGGTGTCAATGACCGTTTGATGCAGCCGGCGGGCGATGTCGGGCTGGCTGCTTTCCACGTACACGCGGTTGATCGGCTCGGTGCCCGAAGCGCGGATACGCAGATAGTGCCGGCTGTCGCCCGTCTCGTCGCGCAATTGCATTTCCACCACGTCGTAGCGGATGCCGCCGGCGTAGACAACTTCCAGGCCGGCGATGGTCCTGCGGGCCGCCGCCGGGTCGGCGAAGAGGTCGAGATAGTAGTTGATGAGTTCTTCTTTGGCTTCCAGGATGGCGTCCACATCCACCCGGCCGGCGTTGGAGCCGCGCCACTCGGAGCCGCCGTAACAGGGCCAGCAGCCTTCCAGGGCAGCGGTACTCTTCCAGATGTCGGCGATGGAATCGAGCTTCTCGCCGCCGGCGCCTGTGCCGTAGTAGGCCAGCATGTCCATGACCAGCAGGTTGGCCCACACGCCGTCTTTGTCGGTGACATGGCCGCGAGTGGTGAGGCCGGAGCTTTCTTCGCCGCCGATGAGGATGACGTCGCGCCAGTTGTTGGGCAGCGGCTTGAGGCCGCGATAGGCATGGTTGGTGCGGCGTTGTTCTTCGATGTATTTGATGCCCACCGGCACGAGGAACGTGTGCTGGTAGACGCGGTCGGCCGGCTTGCCCAGGCGCAGGCGATAGAAGGGGTGATCCACGTAGGCCGGGATGACGCCGGCGGCCGGCTCGTTGGCGGCGTTGTCCTGCATCTTGCCGGCGAGGACTTCGATTAACGGCGAGCCGGTCTGGGTAGCAATGACGCGGCCCTGCAGGCCACGATCCACGCCGAGATAGCGCACCAACATGGGCAAAATCTGGTTGGGGCGGAAGTAGACGCCGCCGCGATCCACGATGCCGAAGCGGTCGGCGTCAGTGTCCAATCCGACGCCGAGGTCCGCGCCGCTGGCTTTGACGGCCGCTTTCAGCTCATTGATGAACGGCTCTTCGGGGTTGGCGTAGTCCAGGCCGGGGATGTGCGGGTCGCGCTCGGCGTGCAAGACGGTGTGGCGGATGCCCAGCTCGCCCAGAATGCGGGTGAGATAGCCGCGCCCGGCGCCGTGCATTTCGTCCACGATGATGCGTTTGTCGGCGAAGTAGCGGCGCATCCGTTCCCAATCCAACGGGATGCGGGCGTTGTCCCGGCCGGCGGCCAGAATCCACTCGACATAATGTGTGATGCAGTCGAAGCCGCGCAGGCGCCCCTGCGCTTCGGCTTCTTCCATCGGCATGGTCGGGATGGGCTGATCGAGCAATTGCAGCTCGTTGATGCGCGTGGCGATGAAGTCGGTCTGGTTGGTCGGGGCTGGATAGCCCAGGCGCGGGTTGAACTTGATGCCCTGCCATTCGGGCGGGTTGTGGCTGGCGGTGAGGTTGATGAGACCGGCCACTTCGTCAGGGGCCAGGTAGTCGGTCAGGTAGTAGACCAGCGCCGGGGTGGGGGTGTCGCGGTTGGCGAAGTCCACCGTGAAGCCGTTGGCGAGGCAGACCTCGGCGACCCATTGGGCGACCAGGCCGGCGTTCTTGCGGCTATCGTAGCCGATGACGATGCGCTTGCCGGCCAGGTTCTCGGCCCCCACATAGCGCGGCGCGTTCTCGTTCTTGAGGAAATCGCAGATGGCCTGCACGACTTGCTTGGCGCGCGTCTCGGTGAAGTCCAGGCCCCAGCGGCCGCGCACGCCCGAGGTGCCAAAGCGCAGGTATTTGCGATCATAGATGGCGCGCAACAGTCCCGGCTCGCTGCCGGCGCCGGTCAGGCGCGCATCGTTCGTGCGAAGACGGAAGCCATAGAGCCGCTCGACGATGTTGCCGGCCTGGATGACGCGGAAGGGCATGAAACGATCGGGGGCGCTGTCGGCGTCGGCGCTGTCCAGCAGGGGGAAGATCTCGCGTTGGATGTCGGCCTGCAAGGGCGCGAAGAGCGCGCTCGTGAGGAACTGCTTGGCGACGACAATGACCCGCTTGCGGATGCTGCTCATGAGCGGCAATAATTCCGTGTCCAGCAGGCGCCGGCGCGCCCGGTCGGCTTCGCCCGAAGGGGCGAAAGATTCGTGGCGATACTGGCCGGCGTCGGCCATGATGGTCAACAGCATGCTGAAGAGTTTGGCCCAATCCGCATTGTCCCAGGCAGCAGCCGCTTCGGGGCTATGGATGGCTCCTTCCAGGCTGTCCAGGAAGCGGAGCATGGCTGCGGCGGCCGGCTGCCATTCGGCCGGCGTTTCGGCGATGGTGAGCTGGCGATTGAGGCTGATGAATTCGACGGCCAAGGCGGCCGAGTTGGTTACGGCTGCGTGCTGAGACATGCGTTCGCCCTCCCTGTGGCTGGTAGAATACGCTCAAAAGATGATGCCCGCGAGGCGGCGCGTTACCCTTGCGGTTCGAGCAGCCCGCCGCGAGCGCAGTCCAAGATTTCGATGCGGCCGGCGACCGAGCCAGAGGCGGCCTGGACGTGCCGGCAGAGGTCCCAGGCAGCCTGGGCCAGTTGTTCGCCGCTGTGGCGCGCGTCGGCTTCGAGCATGGCGCGGAATTGCGGCTCCGTGCCCGAATAGCGCAGTTCCATGCGTTGCAGGCCGGGGAGCCGGCCGCGCACATCCGCCTTGCGCGCGTCCCAGCCGGCGATGCCATCCAGGGGCGGCTTGGCGCTGACCACGGCCGAAGCGATGACCTGGGGGACTTTCTGGACGCAGCCGGCCAGGTCGGCCAGGCGCGTCGTGCCCGATTCGAGCAGCGCCTGGATCAGATAGAGCGCGCTGCGGATGCCGTCGCCGGTGGTGTGCTGGCCGTCCAACAGGATGACATGGCCGGATTGCTCGCCGCCCAGGCCGATGGCGTCCGGCGTGGCGCTCTGGCCGGCGAGGCTGAGCAGCCTGTCAACGACGTACTTGTCGCCGACTTTGGTCTCGGCGTAGCCGAAGCCGCCGGCGCGCAGGAAGTTGACCAGGCCGGTGTTACGCATGTTGGTGGCGACGACTGTATTGGCGAGAAGCCGGCCCCGGCGCGCGAAATACTGGGCCAGGATGCCCAACATCTGGTCGCCGTCCACGATGGCGCCGTCTTCATCCACGAAGATGACGCGGTCGGCGTCGCCGTCGAAAGCCAGGCCGAAGTTGGCATTATATTGGCGCACCAGCTTGCTCAGGTTTTCGGGTCGCCGGCGAATTTGCTCGGAGCCGCAGGCGGCGTTGATGTTCAGGCCGGTTGGGGACGCGTGGATGGCGATGATCTGCGCGTCCAGGCGGGCGAAACACTCCGGCGCAATCCAGGAGGCTGCGCCGTTGGCGCAATCCATGACGATGGTCAGGCCGTCCAGGCGCATCTGACGGTGTTCTTCGACCAGGTTGAGCACGTAAAGCTCGCGCATCCCGCCGCCGTCCACACAGCGGCCGTAACGACCGCCGGCTGGTGCGGCCGGCGACTCGGTCGCCAGCGCCAACGCCTCGATCTCAGCTTCTACTGTTTCGGGGAGCTTCAACGCCTGGGCGTTGAAGAGCTTGATGCCGTTTTCCACCGCCGGATTGTGCGAGGCCGAGATGACGATGCCGGCGGTGGCGTCCAACTTGCGGGCCAAGAAGGCGACGCCGGGCGTGGTGATGACGCCGGCGTCAATGACCGTCGCGCCGGTGGACAAGAGGCCGGCCTGTAGGGCGTTTTGCAGCATCTGGCCGGAGCTGCGCGTGTCGCGGCCGATGACGATGTTGGGGTGTGCGCCGGCTTTTCCCAGGACCGCGCCAATCGCGATACCGAGGCGCAAAATGAAATCTGGTACGAAGGGATATTCTCCCACTCGTCCTCGAATACCATCCGTGCCGAAGAGTTGCAAATCAGCCATAGATATTGCTCCCTCCGCTTGATTTGTAGCATAAGTCGCATAATCGCGCAAGCGCCGGCATGTTTCGGGTATGTTGGGGGCTTTGGTCGAGACGCGCCAGAGCGGCGGCAGCGAAAGGCGCGACAAGAACCCATCATTGGGCCGCCCTTTCGCGCCCCCAAGGGGCGGCGCCGGCGCGCTAGGCGCGGCTCTGCTTCTCTGCGCCTTCCATTTCGGCCAACGCTCGCGCCACCTCTTCAAGGGCGACGCGTTGCTTGCGATAGAGGTCAGATTCGCTCATGGCCAGGGCGTCGGCGATTTCGCGCACGCGCCGGCCCTGGATATAGCGCATTTCCAGGATGTTGTAGAGCAGCCATTCGGTGGCGGTCATGTGGCGTGGGCCGGCCGGCCGCAACGCCTCGATGGCTTCGGCCAGCACGGAGCGCAAGGCATTGGCCGGCGCGGCCTCGTTACTCTGCAGTTTGCGGCCGACGATCTTGAGTTTCAGCAGGGGGCTGTCGCTCAACTTGGGGCCGCCCCAGTAATGGGTCAGGGCTTCTTTGACCCATTGCTGGTATTCTGGCGCGTAGATGGGCGAGTTTTCGATCATCTCCAGGGTTTCGCCGGTGGTGTAGCGGACAGCGCCGCGCCAGCGTTGGATACGCTCAATCTCCGGGATGATCTTCCGCAGGGTGGCAAAGACGCCCTGCTGCAAATGGCGGTCTTCCAGGGCGATTTCGGCCTGCGCGATGAGCGCCTCGACCGCTTCGCCGGCGATGGCCGAGATGTCATATTCCGTCTCGTCGGCCTTCAGGCCGAGCAGGCCCAGGGTGGCGTCGCGCGAGCGGTTACGGAGCGGGAGCATCCAGAAGCCGTCCTGGCGACGGAATTCAATTTGTCCAGGCCCCAGGCGTTCGATGTTGCCGCCTGCCGGCGGGCGCATGGCGTCGGCCACCGGGTAGGCGAGGGTCGCCGCCTGGGCGGCGGCCAGATCGCCGGCGACGGCCTCCAACTGCCAACGGCCGGCGGCCATACTGGCGATGAAGCCGGTACGCACGCGGAGCAGCTCACACAGCGCCGTCAGCAGGTTTTCCAAGAATTGCTTCAAGTCGGTGGTGGTCAGGACGCGCTTGTCCAGCTCTTCGAGCCAGGCGATCTCTTCCTCGTCCTGGCGATAGATCACCCGGTCCAGGAAGGGCATGGCGATCTCAATGACGATTTCCAGGATGACGATGAGGAACAGGACCGCGAAGATGAGGACGGTGTCGCGCGGCAGCCCCAGGATGTTCTCGACGCGCGGGATGGTGAGCATGGCGACCAGGACGCAGATGCCGACGAAGGGGCCGCGCAGCAGGAAGTGGATCAGCGAATGTTTGACGACGCGGTCGGGCGAGAGGACGCCGAAGTAGGCGACGCTGTAGCCCATGACCACCAACATGCCGGCGACCACCATATTGGCGACGATAGCCAGGGTCAGCACGAGGATGGAAGAGATCTGTTGCGCCGATGATGTGGTGAGCAGGAAGGGGAAGACGCCGACGGCCGGCGCGATGTAGGCCACGATCAAGTAGGTCATGCGGCGGATGGCTGTTGGGGTCAGACAGCGCCGGCGGGCGCGGATGATGTTGGCTGCGCCGAAGGCCGTGGCGATGCCATAGTAGACGGTGAAGCCGGCGAAGAGCGGGCCGGGCATCAGGCGCAGGATGCGTTCGATCTGGACGCCATCACGGATGACCCAATTGGTGAACCAGCCCAGGATCAGGAAGACGAGGGAGAGGCCGTAGCTCAGATAGACGAGGACGCGGCGCGGCCGAGCGCGCGCGGCGGTGGTGCGTAGGACGGCTTCGGAAAAGTGCAGATAGGCCGCCGGCAGGAAGGCGATGCCCAGCCATTGGAAGCGCAGCCAGGGCGTGGCAGCCGGCAGCTCGTCCAACAGGGCCACGACAACATCGGCGATGAAGACCACCATGACGCAGGCCAGCACGATGCCGAAGGAGCGCGCCACGCTGCTGGTGAAGTTGTGGCTCCAGATATAGGCCAGCAGGGAGAAGGCGATGATGAGGATAGCCGAAGAGAGGATAAGGTTCGCAAAGGCCAGAATGCTCGTCAGGTTCGGGATGGTCGTTTCGATCATAGCCGTCAAAGTCCGCTGACGCTCTCAATTCACGCGCCGGGCGAAGAACAAGGCGACCTGGTTGGCGAAATAGCGCTCGTTGAAGCCGCAGAAGGTGAAGCCCAGGGCGCGGTAGAACTGGATGGCCGGCCCATTCTGCGATTGCGCTTCGACGAGCAGTGTTGGCAGCTTGTGGTTCTGCGCCCAGCGTTCGGCGGCGCGCACCAGGGCCGAGCCGAGACCCAGCCGGCGGTAGGGTTCGGCGACGATGAGATTACGCACCCAGGCCAACTGATGGCCGCGTTCGATACGCAGATCCACAAAGCCGCCTAAGACGCCATCTTGTTCGGCCACCAACAACGCGTCGCTGGTCTTCCAGACGCCCATGATGTCTTCGGCGCTGCGCGGGTATTTGACCTGCATGGGGCGCGGCAGCTTGA
>CAIQJD010000025.1 GCA_903872005.1 uncultured bacterium
GCGGCGCCGGCGGCAGGCGCGGCGCTTCCGCCGCGGGGGCAGGATCCACCAGCGGAGGCGGCGTTTCTGGCACGGCGTAGGCCGGCGCGGCCGCCGGCTCAACAACCGGCGCCGGCGGTGGCTCCGGCGCGACTTCGGCGGCCGGCGCCGGCCCCGACTCCACCGGAGCGGGGTCTGCCGACGCCTCGTCGGAGGGGTTCAAATCCTCCAGATTGATTCCACCGGTCAGCTCACGAGACGCATCCCGAAATTGGCGCAGGGCCTTGCCGATGGAAGCGCCAACCTCGGGGATCTTGTTCGGCCCGAACACGATGATGGCGATGACGAGGATCATCAGCAATTCCGTCGGGCCAATATTGAAGATGTTCATGACTTTGACTCCGCCGGCGGCTTCGCCGCGGTTTTCGGGAATTTGCCCTTGGGTAGCCGGCCAGCTTGCTCCAGATCTACCAGCACCGCGCCCAACACACCATTCACGAAGCGACGCGTACTCTCATTCCCGAAACGCTTGGCAAGCTCCACGGCTTCATTGATCACCACGCGCGGCGGCGTCTCGCTTTCGTACATCAGCTCGTAGGTGCCCATACGCAGGATGACACGATCCAGAATGGCTATTTCTTCCACCGGCCAGGCCGAGGCGTGCCGCTTGATGTATTCGTCCAGCGCCGTCCGCTGGTTGATCACGCCCCACATGAGCCGGCGGGCGAACTGTTGCACTTCCCCGTCCGCCTCCACGTCATCGAAACGGTAGCCCAATGACCGCTCTGGATCATGCCGCACAGCGTCCACCTCAAAGAGCGCCTGCATCGCCACGATGCGAGCCAAACGTCTGGGTTTCACGCGTCAAATTCCCTCATCAATAGTGTGCTTTCGAGGCTGCGGATAGCCGGCGTCACGCTTCTGCATCCGACTCTAACTCGACATCCTCGATGTGCACATTGACTGCTTTCACCGAGAGGCCCACCAAATCACTGATGGCGCGATGGACTTCATCCTGGATGGCGCGGCCCAATTGTAGCATCTGCGCCTGAGCATTTGCCACGACGTGCGCGTCCACCACCAATGTATCGTCCTCCACAACAATCGCCAGACCCTCGGCCACGTCATGGATGCCCAACAACTTGCCGAGGTTTTCGGGCCAAGTTCCGCTCAAGCGCGCCACCCCCGGCGTTGCCAACACCGTCTGCTGCACAATGGTGATCAGCACTTCCGGCGCCACGGTCACGCGCCCCAACTTGCCTTCAGACTGCATAGCGTCCTCACTCTTTCATAGCCCGGCTATAGATTCCTGCCGCGCTATTATAATGCCAAACCGCCATCTACCGCCAAAATCTGCCCGGTGATGAAACTGGCCTCATCCGAAGCCAGGAAAGCGACCGCTGCGGCAATATCGTCCGGCCGGCCCCAACGCCCCAGCAGGGTGCGTTGCACGGCCAGAGCCTTCAGCTCGTCCGACAGTTTTGCCGTCAGGTCCGTCTCGACGAAACCCGGCGCGACGACATTCACCGTGACATTGCGCGAA
The DNA here is from genome assembly GCA_903872005.1 of uncultured bacterium. The sequence continues at coordinate 1,523 of CAIQJD010000025.1, forward strand.
GCCAGCTCGCGCGCGACCGCCTTGCTCAAGCCGTGCAAGCCGGCTTTGGCCGCGGAGTAGTTCGCCTGGCCGGCGTTGCCGGCGATGCCGGACACCGACGAGATGCTGATGATGCGCCCATACCTTTGGCGCATCATGGGACGGGTGGCCGCCTTCATGCAGTTGAATGCGCCCTTGAGGTTCGTATCGAGGACGGCGTCCCAGTCCGCTTCGGACATCCGCATGAGCAGCGTGTCGCGCGTGATGCCGGCATTGTTGACCAGAATATCCAGCCGGCCGTAGGCGGCCGCGGTCTGATCCACCAACGCCTGGGCCTGCTCCGCCTGGCTCACGTTGCCGGGCAGCGCCATGGCGACGCCGCCGGCGGCAACAATGGCCTCGACCACCTGGCGCGCAGCTTCTTCATTGGACGCATAGTTCACGACAACTTTGGCCCCCTGGCCGGCCAACCGCATGGCGATCGCCCGCCCGATGCCACGCGACGCGCCGGTGACCAGTGCTATTTTTCCGCTAAGGTCTAGCATCGCACACACTCCTCATATCCTCATGCGCCGGCGAGCGCCAGCAATTTCGTCAGACCATCCGGCTCATCCAGCGACCACGACTCGGCCGCCGGCGCGATGCGCTTGATCAAGCCGGTCAAGACGGCGCCAGGGCCTATCTCCACGAAAACCCGCGCGCCGGCCGTCGCCAACCCGCTGATGGAAGCCGTCCACTTGACCGGCTGCGTCAATTGCTGCAAGAGATCGGCCCGAATCTCATCCACCGTCTGCAGCGGCGCGGCTGTGACGTTGGAAATGATCGTTGCCTGGGGGACGCGCAGCGTGGTCGCATCCAATTGGCGTCGCAAAAGGTCCACTGCGCTCTGCATCAGAGGCGAATGGGTCGCGATGCTGACTGCCAGCGGAACCACGCGCTTGGCGCCGGCCTCTTTCGCCAACTGGCTCGCCCGCTCCACAGCATCGGCCGCGCCGGTGATCACTACCTGGTCGGGCGCGTTGTCGTTGGCGATGCCCACATAATGGCCGGTCTCGCCGGCCGCCTGCTGACATACTTGCGCCAGCTTTTCCATGTCCAGCTTCATCACCGCGGCCATCCCGCCCGGGTTTGCCAGGCCGGCGGCCTTCATGGCCTCGCCACGCGCGCGCACCAGACGCACGGCGTCATCCAGATCGAGGGCGCCGGCCGCCGCCAGGGCGCTGAAATGCCCCAGACTATGGCCGGCCATGGCGCCGGGCGCCGGCGCGCCGGCCGCGCGCGCCCAGGCCAACATCGCCAGGCTCGTCGTCAGGATGGCTGGCTGCGCGTTCACGGTATCCGTCAGGACATCGGCCGGCCCTTCCCAGCACACCTGGCTCAAGGATGCTCCCAGAATCTCGTCCGCCCGCGCGAAGATGTCCCGCGCCGGCTCCGATTGGGCGCACAACGCGCGGCCCATGCCGACCTTCTGGGATCCCTGACCGGGGAAGACGTAGACCAGACCGTCCATCTCAATGCTCCTTGCCCGGGCGAATCAATTGCACGCCGGCGCGCATGGCTGCCTCCGCTTCGGCAACGACCTCATCAATGATGGCCTGGCACGGCATCTCTTTGCTCACCAAACCGGCGCATTGGCCGGCCATGAACGTGCCGGTCTCCCAGTCGCCTTGCTGGGCCGCGCGCCGCAACGCGCCGACCCCAAAGGCGATGGCCTCGGCTTCCGTCGCGCCGCTCTCCTCCAGCTCGTGGAACCGACGCGTCATCGGATTACGCAGGGCGCGCACTGGATGGCCCAACGATTCGCCCGTCACCATGGTGCTACGGTCGCCGGCCGCAATGATCTTCTGCTTGTAGGTGGCATGCGCGGTGCACTCGGTGGCGCAGATGAAACGGGTGCCCATCTGAATGCCGGCCGCGCCGAGCATCAGGGCCGCCGCCATGCCTCGCCCGGTCGCCAGACCGCCGGCAGCCACGACCGGCGCTTTCACGGCGCGCGCCACCTGATCCACCAGCGGCAGGGTCGTCACGTCGCCAATATGCCCCCCTGATTCCATACCTTCGGCGATGATGATATCCGCCCCAACACCTTCCAGCCGGCGCGCCAGCGCCACAGACGCGACCACCGGCGCGACGATGATGCCGGCGGCCTTCAGGCGCGCCATATAGGGGCCGGGATTGCCGGCGCCGGTGGAGACGACTGGCACATGCTCTTCGATACAGAGGGCGATGACGTCTTCTACGAACTCTGAGAAAAGGGGTACGTTCACGCCAAAGGGCTTATTCGTCAGGGCGCGCAGGGCATGAATCTGCTGCCGAATATAGTCGGTCGGCGCATTACCGCCGCCGATGATGCCCAATCCACCAGCCTCCGACACAGCCGCACTGAGTTCCGCCGTCGCAACCCAGGCCATACCTCCCTGCAGGATCGGGTGGGCAATGCCCAACAGGTCACACAATGGGGTATGAATCACCAAGCATTCTCCTTCCGTGTCTTAAGGTAGATAAAGAGAAAGGCCGTGAAAGGGATATCGCCCGTCACGGCCCCGAAGCTGGCGGCTTCACTCGGCCGGCTCCTGCATGGCGAACAGACCGCGCGCCACGTGCAGGCCGGCCTTACGGCGCACTACTCGCCCTTCTTCTTGGCGCTCTTTTCTTTAATTTCGACCACTTCGGCGCCCCGATAGTGCCCACAGCTTGGGCAGACGTGATGCGGCAAGCACATCTCGTGACAATTGGGGCAAGCGATCAAGTTGACTTTCGTCAGGGCATCATGGCTACGCCGCATGCCGCGCCGCGCCGTCGAGACTTTTCGTTTCGGTAGAGCTCCCACAGTTTCTATAACCCCTTTTCTATCCAAGTGTTGCGCCGACGAGGAGAACTTCGCGCGATGTTCTGCCTCGCGGTCATTGGTCTTCCGTCTTCACCACTCGCGCCAGATCCGCCAGCGCCGCCCAACGCGGGTCGCCGCTCTGCTTGTCGCAATCGCACGGCTCCGTGTTGCGGTCTGCGCCGCACACAGGACAAAGGCCGGCGCAATCGGGGCGACACAACACCCGCGCCGGCAGATTCACCAACACCCATTGTCGCGTCACTTCGCGCAGGTCGAGGATGTGCCGTTCGTCAATCAGCACCTCCTCTTCAACCTCTTCCCCTTCGACATCCCAGCGGATCGGCAACCCGGTCTTCAGGTCAATGCTGGGGAAGAACTCCTCCTCGATTACGAAATCGAGGGGCGTTTCCGTATCCGCCAGACAGCGCACGCACTGCACCCGCACAACCTGATGCAGCCACGCTGTGACCAGAACGCCGCGCTGAGTCCGCAAGAGCGTGACCTGGCCGCTGATATGGCCCACCAGATCGAGCGTTGGATCGCTGATGCCGGCCGGCTCATCTATCTCGTAGTGGCGCGTCGCCCCGGTCGTCTGTCGCAGCAACTGCGCTACGTTGAACTGCATATAAACCCCCATGCCGGCGCCACGCCGACAAGGGTTACATTATAGGCCAAAGAAGGGTTTGTGTCAAAGCGCGATGGTCGTTCCGTTGCTCCAGACGGCCGGCCGCCGGCGATTTGACAAGCATGACGGCCTGGATATGATAGATCGTAACGCGGTCTGACTGGTAGTAGGAATGCTGTTCCCAACAGCGAGACAAGCGATGAGAAAGGAACGAAAGTCACATGTTGAAAGTAGAAGAGCTTCGCAAGCGTTGGCAGGGCGTCGTAGACCCCATCATTACAGTTTTCAACGATGACGGCACTCCCGATTTGGCCGGCACGCAGTTCAACGTGCAATGGCTGATCAACAAGGGCGCGCGCATGGGCAACACGATCCTGTTGGCGGCCGGCTCCGGCGGCGACTTCTCTTCCATGACGGTTGAGGAACGTAAGCAGGTGATCACAGCCATCGCCGAAGTCGCCAAGGACAAGGTCCCGGTCCTGGCCGGCGTCCAATCCACCAACGTGCGCGACACCATCGCCCTGTGCCAGCACTGCGAGAAGATCGGCATTGACGCCGTGCAAATCTCCGGGGCGTACTACTACGACGGCCGGCCCGGCGACGTGATGGCCTGGATGAAGCAAGTGGCCCGCCACACCGGCATCGCCTTCGCCGTCTACAATAACTGGTACACCGGCTACAACATGCCGCTGGATCTGGTCGAAGAGATCCTCGACACCATCCCCAACGCCGTCGCGGTCAAATGGGGCACGCCGGATAACTGGAGCTACACCGCCGGCCTGCGCCGCTTCCTGCCCAAGGCCGTCTGCTGCGATAACAACTTCACGCCGGTCATCTCCTGGCTATATGGCTGCCAGGTCTTCATCAGCCACCACCCCAACTTCTACCCGGAGCATTCGTGGCGCGTGCAGAAGCTGCTGCAAGCCGGCAAATTCGCCGAAGCACAGGCCGAATGGGATCGCGCCAAGGAACCCTGGGCGAAGATCACCGGCAAGGTCGGCGCGCAAACCGGCGGCGAGGGCGTCTTCGTGCGTCCGATGCTGGAAATCGTCGGCCTGAAGTACGGCAAGACGCCGCTCCCCGGCCGCGATGAGGCCATCACGCCGGAAATCAAGAAGGCGTATGCCGACTACTGGAAGCAGATGCAAGCCTTCGAGGCGACGCAGAAGTAGAGCCTGAGCCTTCCGAGACTTCCGAAGTCTGACAGACTTCGGAAGTCTTGTTATTCCCCGCATTGGAGAAGCGATGTCCCCCAAGCGACGCCTGATCTTCCTCTACGCTGTATCGGTCTTCCTCTACTGGATGTCGCTCTATCTCTACGTCCCGACGCTGCCCCTCTATGCCCAGAGCA
>CAIQJD010000026.1 GCA_903872005.1 uncultured bacterium
GCCCGACAAGGTCTGCTATGTGAATGTGGCCGACGGGGTGCTGGACATTGACTTCCTCTCCGTCGTGGGGCAGGCCAAGGCCGACGCCATCCTGATCCAGCAGATGTACCAGTAGACGGGTCATTTGACCGAACGGCCAAATCGGAGTAAGATTAGCCCCACGAATCTGCTGACACGGTTCTCCGCCGGATACGGCGTGAGGCCGGCGCTGGGGCGCGCCGGCTGTTGAGAATGTTCTCACATGCATAGATCTGACCGTCAGCCGCGACGCTTGGGCAGGTCGCCGGCCGGCGGGAATCGGGCAAATCCATCGCGTCCTGCGCCGGACGACGGAGATGATCTATGCATTGGCAAAAGTACAACCCTCCCCCCGAAACGGCCGATATCCTGACCGCCGCCCCTGGCGTCGTCATCGCCGGCTCTGTTGAAGAGTTGCTCACCCTGGCCTGCGGCTCGGATAACCAGGATCAGTTCCAGGTCGCCTATGATACGCCGGGCAAGGGCCTCTTCGTCGAGGCCAACGTGGCGCGCGTCCGCAACGGCATCGTCGCCAACTACACCGAGCCGTACATGCGCCGGCGCGACCCCGACTGCATGGTCATCGGCGACGACCTGCCCACCGACAAAGAGACCTTCCAACAGCGCTTCGGCCTGCCCTTCGCGCCGCTGCGCCAGGAGGTCTTCGCCTGGCTCAAGGCCCAGAAGCTCATCATGTTCGGCTTTCGCGCCGGCGGCGTGGATATGGGCGCCGACTCGTTGGTGCTGGCGCCGGCCAACGCCGGCTTCTTCGCCCTGGCCCTGGCGATGTTGCAAGGCATCATCGCCTATGACGACATCCCGGCCGATTTCGCGCCCACCTCGCTGGTCTACGTCGCGCCCACCTTCCGGCACACCCACTTCAACGGCAAGCAGGTGGTGGTGCATAACCGCCGGCCGGAAACCCACGAAATGTTCTCCTTCAATCTTTACCCCGGCCCCAGCGCCAAGAAGGGCATCTACGGTGTCCTGATCGCGCGTGGCGAGCGCGAAGGGTTCGTCGTGGCGCACTGCTCCACGGTGCAGATCGTCACGCCCTACGATAACGTCGTCACGATCATGCACGAAGGGGCCAGCGGCGGCGGCAAAAGCGAGATGCTGGAACAGGCGCACCGCGAGGCCGACGGCCGGCTCCTCGTGGGCCGAAACCTGGTCAGCGGCGAGAAGACCTTCCTGGAAATCCCGCGTAGCTGCGAATTGCACCCCGTGACGGACGATATGGCGCTGTGCGACTCGTGCGTGGCGCCGGCCGATGGCAAGCTGCGCCTGCGTGACGCCGAAGCTGCCTGGTTCATGCGCGTCAACCACATTGACCACTACGGCGCGGATGTGGGTCTGGAGCGCCTGACGGCCGAACCGGAGACGCCGCTCCTCTTCCTGAACATTGACGCCGTGCCGCGCGGCCGCGCCTTGATCTGGGAGCATGTGGAAGATGCGCCGGGCAAGCGCTGCCCCAACCCGCGCGTCATCGTGCCGCGCCGCGTCTTCCCCGGCGTCATCAACGGCGCGGTGAACATTGACATCCGCAGTCTGGGCGTCCGCACGCCGCCGTGTACTCGCGAGGCGCCATCCTATGGCATCCTGGGGCTGTTCCACCTGCTGCCGCCGGCGCTGGCCTGGCTGTGGCGGCTGGTGGTGCCGCGCGGCCACGATAACCCCAGCATCGTCCAGGGCGATGGGATGGAGAGCGAGGGCGTGGGGTCGTACTGGCCCTTCGCCACCGGCAGGCGCGTCGTGCAGGCCAACCTGCTCCTCGACCAGTTCGTCAACGCCCCGCGCACGCGCTACGTCCTCTGCCCCAATCAGCACATCGGCGCGTGGCGCGTCGGCTTCATGCCGCAGTGGGTAGCGCGCGAGTATCTGGCGCGGCGCGGCGCGGCGCGCTTCCGGCCGGATCAGTTGGAGCCGTGCCGCAGCCCGCTGCTGGGGTTCACCTTGCGCCAGTTGCACGTCGAGGGGCGGGCGATCCCGATGCACTTGTTGCACATCGAGCAGCAGCCCGAGGTGGGCGAGGCAGCGTATGACCAGGGCGCGGAGATTCTGACGTCCTTCTTCTGGACGCACTTGATGGAGTATCGTGATGCGGATTTGGCCCCGCAGGGCCGGCGGATCATCGAGTGTTGCCTGGATCGCGGCTCGGTGGAGGATTATGCGGCGCTGATCCCGATGGAGTAGGGGCGGCTAAAATAGGAAGAGACCCACCCGCAGGTTAGGAAACCTGCGGGTGGTTTTTTGCGTGAATGGGCCGGCATCGTTTGACACGCGCCGGCATCTGTGCTTAAATCAGCCCATCGCGCTCGATTCTTCAGCCAGGAGAGTCGTCATGCTGCCCAAATGGATGAC
>CAIQJD010000027.1 GCA_903872005.1 uncultured bacterium
CCGCCGGCGCGCCGGCCGGCGCGTACGCCACGTATAGCGCGCCCTCCGTCTGCGGCGAGATGGGCGACCGATTATCTTGCCCGTAGATGATCGAACAGCAAATCCCGCCGGCGTCCCGCATAATCATGTCGCCGGCGAGAAGGGCCTTGACCGCGCCCCCCATCTGCGTCATCTGCTCGCCGGGGCCGGCCACGTCCATACTGATCGCCCCCTGCAGCCTGGCGACGTCATGGCCGGCGGTGAGAATCAGCGTCTCTACCTCGGCGCAGAAGTTCGCATCCACCATAGGGGCTACCGCCGGCAAGTTCTTGCCTTTCAGGACGATGGACTCTACCTGAAGCAGCACATGGTACGTCTTGCTGAAGCGCTTGTAGTAGCGCTCGTAGGCCGCCATCACCGGCAGCGCCAGGAAATCTTGCCGCGCGAAGCCGCGATAGCGTTCGCGCAACCGCGCCTCCGTATCGCGCTGGCGCTGCTCCAGGCCGGCAAGCGCGAGCGCCGGCGCAGCGCCCGATAACTCCAACAGGCCGATGGCCGCCCCAGGGTGGGCGGCGCGCCACGTGTCGGTGGCCGAAATTTCCAGCATCGCGTCCTCCGCTCCGCGTTTCGCTCAACGCATGATCTGCTCATAGAGCGCCGTCGTCTCTGCCGAAGGGGCGACCTCGAGCTGCTCGTGAAGGGTCTGCACGCAGCGTTGATAGGCGCGCACCACCTGGGGACGGTTGCCCTGGCGCGCATGGGCCAGCATGAGCTGCCGGTACGCCTGCTCCCAGCAATTGTCGCGCGCCAGGATGGCCTGGCACGCCGTGAGCGCCTCTTCGTACTGCCGGCGTTCAATGAGCGCGCCGGCCAGCCGGTCGGCGGCGCGCAGATAGAGCGTCAGGAGCCGCTCGCGCGCCTCGGCCGACCAGTCGTCATACACCGCCTCGGGCAGATAGTCGCCGGTGTACAGGCGCAGCGCCGTCCGCAGATGGCGCAGCGTCTCTTCTGCGCCGGCGCCGCCGAGAGAACCGCGCAAGCCGGCCTCGCACGCCGCCTCGAATTCGGTCGCGTCCAGCCAGAGATCAGCTTCCGGGCGCACGCGATAGGCCGTGCCCTCGCGCGCCACAAAGGCGAAGGAATCATCGAGGTGGTGGCCCGGCTCGATGGCGCGATTGAGCGCGTTCAGGGCGACCTTGAAATCGCGCTGCGCCGGCTCCGGGGCCAGGCTGGGCCACAGTCGCTCGACGATAGCGTCGCGTTGCAGCCAGCGGCCGCGTTCGGTGAGCAAGATCTGAAAGAGCTGGCGCGCCTTGTCTCGCTGCCACTCGCGCGCCAAGATTTCCACCTCGCCGCGCCAGGCGCGGAACGCGCCCAACGTCTGCACGCCCAGGCGGTAGCCCGGGTGCGCTTGAATATCGGGGAGCGCGGAGAGGGCCAGGAGCCGGCTCACGTAGGCCGGCCGCAAGCGCAGGCTGCGCGCTTGTAGCAGCAGCGGCACAATACGCCGTTGGTCGGGCGGGCCGAGGAGCGTGGGAGCGGCCAGGAGATAATCGTAGCCATTGTTCTCGCACAGCGCCAGCAGCTCATCCAGGATGACGGTAAGGTGCTGCTTCTGGCGCAGCGCATGATGCGCCAACCCTTGCCAGAGCCGCGTGGCGGCGCGGCCAAAGGTGTCGCCGCACTCGCGGAAGTCGGCCAGGGCGTGATCCAGGGTGTCCAGGCCGCGTTCGGCCTGTCCCGCCAAGACGTAACTGGCGCCGAGGGTCAGCTCGGTCAGGGCTGCCACCCAGATGTCGCCGGCCCAGCGGGCAATCTCGATCCCCTCGGCCGCGGCGCGTTCGGCGAAGACCAGGTTGCCGGCGCATTCGGCCTCTGCGGCGGTGCAGAAACCATAGGCGCGCGTCAGTCCCCACATGGCTTCGGCGCGCGTGCGCCGCACCACCAGCCGGTCGCCCAGCGCAATGGCGTTTTCATAGCAGCGGATGGCTTCAGCCTGCGCCTGCTGGCGCGCCTCGGCGTCCAGGGCCGGCTGATCGCGCAAGGCGCGCAACTGGCGCGCGTGGCCCAGCCGCATGTAGCCCACCGCCGTGACGAAAGGCGAATCCAGCCGCTCGCCCAGGGCGATGCCTTCGCGCGCCTGCGCCACTGCCTCTTCGGCGCGGCCCTGGAAGGCGCTGAGGAGCGAGAGGAGCAGCACCGTCTCACGATGGGCGCGCGGTGGGCCGACCAGGCCGGCGCGGGCAGCGCGGCGCTCCGCTTCGGCGTGGGCTTCCAGGAGTCGGCGCGCCTCCGCCAGTTGGCCGGTGCGGAGCTTGACGCGCAGGCTCAACACATCTTCGGCCGGCCCGGCATCGCGCAAAGCCTGGGCCTCGGCGCGCAACGACTCCGCTTCGGCCGGCTTGCCGATGTTGAGCTTGTTTTCGGCCAGCAGGTCCAGCAGGCGGGCGCGTGCCTCGCGGTCGGCGATCCCTTCGGCCAGCCCCAACGCCTCTTGCAGCAGGCTCTCGGCCCGCGTGGGCCGCACGGTATCCAGATAGACCGAAGCCTGCCCGTGCAGGGCGCGGCTCACGCCGGCCGCGTCGCCGTGGGCGCGCCAGATGCGCTCGGCCTGCGCGTACCAGGCGAGGGCGTCATCGAAGCGGCTCCGCAGGCGGGAGATGTCACCCAGGAGCGCCTGCAAGCGTGGGCGCTCGGCCAGCACGCCGGCCGGCAGCGCGTCAATCCAGCCGGCCACCGCCTCCAATCGCCCGGCGCGCAGGGCCGG
>CAIQJD010000028.1 GCA_903872005.1 uncultured bacterium
ACAGATCTCCAAAGAACACGGGACAGATCACGGATGTAAAATTCAGCAGCACGCGTGAAATAGCTCTGTGGATAGCCGGAACTTTCATCATCTCTATGGTAACGGGGCTGCTGATGAGCCGCATTCACCTCTTGCTGCCCGGCGTTTTTCCGGAGGCGGCTTCTTATCCATACCTTGATGCCACCACGACCATCATGAGTTTCTCAGCAATGTGGCTACTGGCCCGCAAGAGAACCGAAAGTTGGATATACTGGATCGTTGTGGACGTCATCGGCATCGGGTTATATTTTGTCAAGGATGTAAAGTTCATAGCATTACTCTACGTCGTCTTGCTACTCATGGCTATCAATGGCCTACGCATGTGGCGCAAGTCGAGCGCCAGATAGCGCTCTCACCTCACAAACTGCCCGGCTCTGCGATAAGCGGCATAAGCGAAGCCCTGGATGTTCCAACCTCCAGGGCTTCTTCTCTCCATTCGGCGCCCTCTCACCCATACAAATGACACATTACCCAGCGCCAAGTGACCCTCTGCACATGTTGGCGCGTCACGGGATGATTTCCTTTTCCAGAACATCCAGAAGCTCAACGATTCCGATCGCCCGGCCGGGTCTCACGTCACTCTCGCCATCCACATGCACGTGGTGCGGAAATCCGCTGATGTGCGGGAAATGAGGGGGTATTGTCCCAACGCCGGCGCAGCGCCCCGCTGCCAGTCATCCATTGATGACGATAATCCATCGTGACGATGGCCTTCCCATGCAGCACAACATACTCGGCCATCTCCAAACGGTCGCCGTTGGTCAGCATCGCCTGGACTCTGACTCATGCCGGCTGTCACCTCGCAGAATACCCAGGCGAGTCAACAGGCGCTGGCGCATCTTGCACAGCACATTCCACTCGACGAAATCAGCAGAATCGCCCATCTCGCCGGCCTGATAGCGCCGCCAGAACTCGTCTGAACTGAGCCGATATTGGGCTTCAAACGCGGCCATATCGCGCTCGACCTGCTGGCTATCCGCCTCATCCCTGGCGATCTGATGGGCCACTACTTTACGCAGGGCGTTGTCGAGGAACGCGTCGTGGAAGCCGGCCGCGTACAACTGCTCCAGACGTTCCAGATCACGCAATCTCATGGGCATAGCCATCGCGCATTACCTCCTGCACGGCCGGATTGTATCACAGGATCACGCGCCTGACAATCGCTTGCCGAAATGATGCCCTGCTCTCACCCATACAAATGGTACATCACCCAATGCCCCGGCGACTCCTCGCGGAACGCCGGCGTCTCCCGGCGGCACACCTCCATCGCTTTCGGACACCTCGGATGGAAATGGCACCCCGCCGGCGGCTCAGGCATCCGCCAGCAATTGCCGGCGTTCCGCGTCCATGTGCGCCGTGATGGCCGCCCGAATGCGCGCGCCAGCGCGAGCGCACAACGCGTCATAAATCTCAATGTGAATGCGGACTTCTTCTTGCCAGATCTCTGCGGAGCGCGCCGTGTACTTCTGCATCAGGGATGGCGGCACCGTGCCCACCAAAGAATCCACGACGCGCACGGCGATGATGTTGTGCGCCGCGCCGGCCAGCCCGACGTGGAAGGCGTGGTGGCTCTTGTTGCTGCCGGCCCATTCGCCGGCATTCACCTGCGCCACATAGGCATCCAGATGGCCCTTCAGGGCCATGACCTCCGCTTCTGTGGCCCGCTCGACGGCCCAGTCGGCCACCTGGCATTCGACCAGTTGGCGCATCTCCAGCAATTGCAGGCGCAGATGCCGCTCCAGAAGCTGCGCCGCCGGCGCATCCGCCGCGCCGAGCGTCAGAGCGCGCACATCCTTCACCCGCGACCCCTGGCCCGAACGCGTCTCGACGACGTTCATGGCCGCCAGCCCTTGCAGCGCCTCGCGCACCGTGGAGCGCCCCACGTTCATCATCGTCATCAGGATGCGCTCGGAGGGCAGCCGGCTCCCTTGCGCCAGTTGGCCGCGGCGAATCTGCTCGATGATCTGCTCCATCACCGACTCGACCAGGGTCGTTTTAGCCACGACTTCAAACGAGAAAACGTCGCCGCCCTCTGGTCTATGCACGCCGGCCGCCTCCTGTCCCGGAAGTCTCGCGCCTGGGGTATCAGCCTGTCAGACCGGATGATTATAGCAAAGAGCGCGGGGCGCGTCAAGCGCGTATCGGGCGGCGCCAGGTCCAATGCGCGGCTGGATACGCCGGCCTGCCTTCTGCGCGCCCCGCATGAAGGCAAACTCCCTTGCCACTGGTTACAGTAGACAAGGGAGTCAGATACTACTACATATCGTGCTTGGTGGGCCCGGCTGGGTTCGAACCAGCGACCAA
>CAIQJD010000029.1 GCA_903872005.1 uncultured bacterium
CCTTAAGAGGGCGGACGCCCGCGGGCGGCGTAGGCCAGTCCCTCGTGGGCGTTCTGGTCGCCCGATCAGATACGCGCGCAAGGCGCGGGACTACGCTGCGCCGACACGCTGAAACATAGTCGGTATTTTTCTGCCGCTTGACGTTCTGGGCTGCAAGATATATCATATCTATAGAAACCCATGGCCGGCGGAGCATAGCGTCTCGCCGGCGAGTTCCAATCCTCGGCAGGAAGGAGGTGACCCGAAAACCCAACTGTGCGCGTCGTCTCGCCGGTCGCGGGGCGGCGTTCCGCTCCGTCCCGGCGCGTCAAAGTGGATGCTCGTGCAGTAATCAAGGAGGATGAGAATGCGCTCGATTCAGAAGACGTCGTTCATCGTGCTCAGCCTGCTGGTTGTGGCGGCCATGCTTGTTGGCTGCGCCACGCCCACACCGCAAGTCATCGAGAAGATCGTCGAACAGACGGTCGTCGTCGAGAAGTCGGTCGAGAAAGTCATCACCGCGACGCCAGTGCCGGCCAAAGTCATTGACACCTTCGTCTTCGGCGCACAGGGCGAGCCGGTGTGTCTTGACCCCGCAATCGTTACCGACGGCATTTCGGGCCGCGTCATCAACCAGGTATTCGAAGGCTTGGTGAAGTTCGATGGGGCCACCACCAATGTCGTCCCATCCCTCGCTGAGAGCTGGACAACCTCGGACGACGGCAAGACCTGGACGTTCAAGCTGCGCAAGGGCGTGAAGTTCCATGATGGGGCTGACTTCACCGCCGACGCCGTGGTCAAGAACTTCGACTACTGGAAGAACACCAAGAACGTGACCCACGCCGCGCAGATTGCTGCCGGCCAGACCTTCGAGTACTACGAGGCGCAGTTCGGCGGCTTCGACGGCGATAGCGCCATCACCGCCATTGAAGCGGTTGACGCCACTACCGTCAAGTTCACGCTGAAAGACCCGATGGGCCCCTTCTTGAACAACCTGGCGATGTTCGTCTTCACCCTGTGGAGCCCGGCGGCTTTGGAAAAGGCCGGCGTCAACTCCTGCAAGACGCCCGTGGGCACTGGCCCGTACAAGTTCGTCGAATGGAAGGCCAACGAGCAGGTCTCGCTGACCGCCTTCGCCGACTACTGGGATAAGCCCAACGCCGCGAAGATGAAGAACGTCGTCATCCGCAACATCCCCAACAACTCGGCCCGCCTCTTGGCCCTCTCGGCCGGCGAAATTCACGGCATGGAAGGCATGGAGCCGCGTGACGTGGCCGCCGTCAAGACCAATCCCAAGTTCAAGCTGCTCCTGCGGCCGGCCAATACCACCGGCTACGTAGCCTTCAACTTCAAGGTCAAAGAGTTCACCGATCCGAAGGTGCGTCAGGCTTTCGCCACGGCTATCAACAAGCAGGCCGTGGTGGACGCCTTCTATGGCGGCACCGGCCAGCCGGCCAAAGAGTTCCAGCCGCCGGCGCTGTGGGGCTTCAACGACAAGATCACGGATCGCAAGTTCGACGCGGATGCCGCCAAGAAGCTCCTGGCTGACGCCGGCTACCCCAACGGCATCTCCGAAGTGACGTTCGACGGCAAGAAGGTGCCTTTGGAGTTCTGGTATATGCCCGTGTCGCGGCCTTACTACCCGAACCCGAAGGACATCGCTACCGCCATCGCCGCCGACTGGGCCAAGGCCGGCATCAAAGTCACCCTGCAAACGGTTGACTGGGCCACCTACCTGGACAAGCGCAAGAATGGCCTGTTGCCGCTCTACATGCTGGGCTGGACCGGCGACAATGGCGACCCCGACAACTTCACGTGCTACTTCCTCTGCCTGGATTCCAAGAATAGCCCGAAAGTGACCGAAGGATTCTGGCAGGAAACGGCAGTGTCGGACGTTCTGAAGAAAGCGGCCATCCTCACCAAGCAAGCAGACCGCGTCCCGCTGTATCAGCAGGCGGAGCAGATGCTGTTTGATGGGGCGCTGCGCATCTTCATCGCCAACAACCAGCCGCCTCTGGCTTTCGTCGCCGGCGTCTCGGGCTATGTCCCGAACCCGACCGGCACTGAACTGTTCAACACTGTGGTAGTCAAGTAAGGCTCCTCTGGGGGCAGGGGATCTTCCCCTGCCCCTACTCCCTCCAGGTGGACAGACCATGCTACGATACGTCATTAAACGCGTCTTGACCGTCATCCCGGTCTTGCTGGGCGTCTCGATGCTCGTGTTCGGCTTCGTGCGCCTCATCCCTGGCGACCCCGCTACGGTGATGTTGGGCGAGCGGGCCACCGCAGAAAATATCGCCCGCGTGCGCGAGCAACTCGGTCTGAATCGCCCTGTCCACCAGCAATACTGGCTCTTTCTGACGCGGGCGCTGCGCGGCGATCTGGGCACCTCGGTGTTGCGCGGCGAGCAGGTCACACAGGAGTTGGTGCGGCGTTTCCCGGCGACCATTGAGCTGACCCTGGGCGCGATCCTGGTGGCTCTGGTCATCGGCATCCCCGCCGGCGCCATCTCCGCCGTGCGGCGTGGCTCCGTCTTCGACGTAGTGAGCATGCTGGTGGCGCTGACCGGCGTCTCCATGCCCATCTTCTGGCTCGGCCTGATGATGGTTTTCCTCTTCTCGGTGGCGCTGCATCTCTTGCCCACCGGCGGCCGGCTGCCGGCCGGCCTGGACTTCACGCCCATCACGAACTTGTTGCTCCTGGATACCCTCTTGCGCGGCGACCTGAACGCCTTCTGGGAAGCAGTGCGCCACCTGGTCTTGCCGGCGCTGGCCCTGGGGACGATTCCCATGGCGATCATCGCCCGCATGACCCGCTCGTCCATGCTGGAAGTCTTGAGCCAGGACTACATCCGCACGGCCCACGCCAAGGGCTTGAGCAACAGCACGGTGATGATACGCCATGCCCTACGCAATGCCTGGCTGCCGGTCATCACGGTGGTCGGCCTGCAAGTCGGCCGGCTCCTCTCCGGCGCCATTCTCACGGAGACCGTCTTCTCGTGGCCGGGCATCGGGCGCTGGCTGGTAGATGCCATCTACGCCCGCGACTATCCGATCATTCAGGGCGTGACCCTCATCATCGCCCTCGTCTTCGTCGGCGTGAATGTGCTGGTAGACATCCTCTACGCCTTTGTGGATCCGCGCATCCGATTCGATTAGACGCATCAAGGCGGTGCATTGTGAGCAAGGCTCGGACGGCAACGAAATCGAACCCCAACACCGGGATATTGGCGCGCCCCCCGCGCAGCCTGTGGCGCGATGCCTGGCGCCGGCTGATTTCCAGCCCACTGGCGCAAGCCGGCATGTTCATCA
>CAIQJD010000030.1 GCA_903872005.1 uncultured bacterium
CCGTGGCGACAGTGGCCGCGCGCGTGGTAGCGGCCGGCTCGTCCGTAGCGGTCTCATCAACGACTGGCGTCTCAGTCGGCGTAGACGTGCTCTCGCCGCCGGGCAAGAGAATGAAGACGACAATCGCCAATACGACGAGGCCGGCGACGATCAACAGCGGCGGGAGGCCGCAGCCGCACCCCTTGCCGCCGCCCCGCGAGGAACGAAACGGCAACCCGAGGCCGCCGCCCGACCCGCCGCCGCCCCCTCCGCTGGGGCGAGAAGAGCCGGCGCCCTGATCGGCGTCCGGCCGGCGGCGCTGGGGCGCGTCGGCGCGCTCGCGTGGGCCGTCATCCGAGCCAGAGGGTCGCCGCCGGCGCACGACGACGACGTCATCGTCCCCGCCGGAAGGCGCATCGGAGGAGAGGAGCCAGGGAGAGGGGCGGCCGGCGGCGGGCAAGCCGGCCGGCGCGGGGACTGAGCGAGCCGGGAACAGTATGTGTTTGGTCATTCTCTTTCCCTGCTGGCTGGCAGCGAAGGCCAGCCCAACACGCCGCATGGATGGGCAGCGCGTTGATAGATGGGCTAAACGAGCCGGATGCAGCTATTGGAAGGTCATTTTACGCAAAAGAGTATACAGCCAGTCGCGTCTTCGGTCAAGACATCGCCGTGGGGATGCAGAGGCATGTCAAAGGCGTATGTGGATTGTAGTGTATCGGGTTCTCTCTTGGCACGGGCCAGAGCCATTACAGGTTAGGTACATTCACATGCCGGCTAGCGGCATGGCTTTCTGATTGGGGCGATTGGAGGGAAAGCCCCGCGCTTGCCCGCGCCAGCTCGATCAAACTACGCAAAGCGTCGTTGACGGCCTGGGCATTGGGGAATGCCTGTGCCACATCAGGATCGAGAACTACGACATTGCTCGATTCGCGCACGCGCGCCGCGTATTTTCCGCGCTCCATCGGCCCAAAATCCTCGCGTACGAACACGGTGCTGGCTTCCTCGAAAGAGACGCCGTGTTTACGCAGGTTGGTCGCTGCCTTGCGAGGGTCTCGCTCAAACTGCATCCCTTGCTCCAGTATGGTCTATAGCCAAGTTCACATTTCGCCTGCAAGGATAACCGGTGAGCTACTCACACCCCCTGATACTCCAAGTATATAGCGGGGCTTTTCTGTGGTCAAGTCATTTTCGCCGGCCTACGCCTGCCGCGGTCGGTACTGGATCGCTTCGGCCAGGTGCGCCGGCTCGATCCTCTCGGCGCCGGCCGGGTCGTTGCCCTAACGTCCCAACCAGCCTTCAATTTCGACGAACACCTGGCTCAGACTCGGCTGATCTGCCGGCGCCAGGCGGTCGGCCGGCCCGATGTGCTTGTGATGTGGGTGCGTGACGATTTCGGAATGATGTGGAGCGTTGTCGTAGCGGAACAGGCGAATCCCCTGGCGGATGTAGGTATAAGCATAGTGCACGCGGATGGGGTAACCGAATTCGGTGCTGATAACCTCGTAGATATCCAGGTAAGACCCATCCCAAAAATGGACGCGACAGCGCACCAACCCATTGAAATCATCCGAAGCCAGACACGTGATTGGTCCTTCGACAGCGCCAATTTGGACGTTCAGCCGCAAGCCGCGCTCGAAGGCGGCCAGATAGTCGTCAATGATCATGCCGGCGCGACTTCTCTCTGCATGAACTGGCGGATGGGCAGAGACGTGAGATACAGATGATAGAGGCCGGCCCACATCAAAAGATCATCGTCGTCGCCCAACTCGCCGTTCTGGAACCGGCGGTAGAACTCGATGGTGGAATAGCCATACTTGCTCTCATAAGCGCGCAGCCGTTCGCTCAATTCTTCAAACGTCAAACGCTGTGATCTGAACATAGCTCTTGCTCCTGACTCTTGAGACGAGTATATCCTTACGCCGGCCGGCGGTCAAGTCATTCTCGCCGGCCTACGCCTGCCGCGGCCGATACTGGATCGCTTCGGCCAGGTGCGCCGGCTCAATCTTCTCCGCGCCGGCCAGGTCCGCCACCGTGCGCGCCAGCTTGAGCGTGCGGTGATAGGCCCGCGCGCTCAAGTGCAATTGCTGCATGGCCGCCTTGAGCAACGCCTTGCCGGCGTCGTCCAGCGCGCAGTGCTGGCGAATTTCGGCCGGCCCCATGTCAGCATTGGTCGAAAGGGGCGTGCCGACGAAGCGCCGGCGTTGCACGGTGCGCGCCCGCTCCACCCGCTCGCGGATGGCCGCCGACGGCTCGCCCTGCCGGTCGGATGAGAGCTTCTCGTATTGGACGCGCGGCACTTCGAGGTGAATGTCAATCCGATCCAGCAACGGGCCGGACAGGCGCTTCTGGTAGCGCGTGACGGTCATCTGGGAGCAGGTGCATTCCTTGAAGGGATCCCCATAGAACCCACACGGGCATGGATTCATCGCCCCGATCAGCACAAAATCGGCGGGGAAAGCCAGGGTCGTCGTGGAGCGCGCCAGGAGGATGCGCCGGCTTTCCAGCGGCTCGCGCAGCACCTCCAGCACGCGCTGGCCGAACTCCGGCAGCTCGTC
>CAIQJD010000031.1 GCA_903872005.1 uncultured bacterium
CGATCCGGACGCGGCCTTCTACTGGCTGGCGAAGATGGTCTACGCTGGCGAAGACCCGCGCTTCATCTTCCGGCGCATGTTGATCTTCGCCGGCGAAGATATCGGCATGGCCGACCCGCGCGCCATCACCGTCGCCCAGGCGTGCGCCGACGCCTTCGAGCGCGTCGGCCTCCCCGAAGGGAACTTTCATCTGGCCGAGGCGGCGCTCTATCTGGCGACCGCGCCCAAGTCCAACTCGGTGATGGGCTATTTCGACGCCCTGGCGGTCGTGGAGAAAGAACGCGAGGGCGAGCCGCCGGCGCATCTCAAAGATGCCAGCCGCGACAAAGAGGGCTTCGGTCACGGCGAGGGCTATCTCTATCCCCACGCCTATCGGGACCATTGGGTGGCGCAACAATATCTGCCCGACGCCTTGCAGGGACGCGTCTTCTATCAGCCCAACGATCAGGGCTATGAGCGGGACATCCGCGCCGCTACCCTGCGCCGGCGCGAAGCCCAATTGACCGCCATGTTGGAGAGCGAGGCGACCGCGCCGGCCGAAATCCTCACCTTCTCGCCGGCCGACCGCGGCCGCGAGCGCTGGCTGCAACGCGCCATCAGCGGGGCCAGCCGGCAACTGGAGGGCCTGCGTGAACGGGTCTTCGCCGGCCTGACGCTGCAACGGCACCATATTGTGCTGGATTTGAATGCCGGCGCCGGCCTGCTGACCTGGGAGGCGCTGCGGCGCACGCCCGAAGGGAGCGTGTGGGCCGTGACAGCCGATGCCCAGGCCGCCGGGGGGCTGCGCCAACTGGTCGCCGGCCTGCCCGAACTGGAGCGCCCCATCGTCTTGCAGGGCGCGCTGGCCGATTTGCCGGCGCTCCTGGCGGCCCAGGCGCCGGCCGGCCTGCGCTTCGACGCCATCATCGGGCGCAACGCCCTGGCCGGCCGCCCCGACCGCGCTGGCGTCCTCGCCCTGCTTGCCGGCTTGCTGGCGCCGGCCGGCGCGCTCTCCCTGGCCGAAAACCTGCCGCGCCGGGCGCAACGTCTCTACCGCCTGGCCGATCTGACGGCGCTGGGCGACGATCTGGCGCGGCGCATCGTGGCCGGCGAAGAAGCGATCTACGCCGACCCGACCGACGCGTTGGTCAACTGGGACGCTGACGACCTGGAGGCGGCCGCACGCGCCGCCGGCCTGACGGCGCGCGTGACGGTGGAGACGGAATCCAGTGAGCGGATCATCACGCCGGCGCAGGTGGAGCGCTGGTTCGACCTGGCTGCGGCCGGCCCGCGCCCCGGCTATGCCCAGCGGCTCCTGGCCGGCGGCTTCCTGAACGAAGAGGAGCTGGGGCGCTATCGCGCCGCGCTGGCCGGCGCGACGCGCGCGCCGGCGCAGTGGGCTACGGCAACGGCCTATCTGGTCGCCGGTTGGTAAGACCTGTGAGGTCTTACCAACAAGCTCACCGCAGCACGGCGTCGGCCGGCATCCCCGGCTTCAAAATGCCTTCGGGATTCTCAAGCTCGATCTTGACCGCGAAGACGGTATTGATGCGCTCATCCTGGGTCTGCACGTTGCGCGGCGTGAACTCGGCCTGCGTCGCCAGATGGATCACCACCCCGCTGAAGACCCGCTCCGGATACGAATTGACGCGCACCTCGGCGCGCTGCCCCACATACACCCGGCCGAGTTGCGCTTCGGGCACATAGATGATCAGGCGCACTTTGCTGATGTCCGCTAGGGTCAGCAGGGTCGCGCCGGCCAGGGCGGTCTCGCCGGCATGGGCGATCTGACTGGCGACCAGGCCGGCGCGCGGGGCGCGCAGCGTCAGCTTGCTGCGGCGCACTTCCAGCGCCTCGACGGCGGCGCGCGCCGCATCCACTTTGCGTTGGGCCAGGGCGATCTCTTGCGGCCGCGGGCCGGCTTGCGCCAGGGCCAGCGCGGCGCGCTTCACGGCCACATCGGCCGTCGCCAGTTGATAGCCGCTCTCAGCGCGATGGACGGCCGCTTCGGCGGCGGCCGGCTCCTCGCGTAGCTGGCGCAAGGCCGCCAGCGCGCTCTGGGCCGCGGCCACTCCCAGCCCCGCCTGATCCAGCGTCGCCTGGGCGATTTCCACCTGCACTGCCAGAATCTCTTTGGTCGAGCGCTCGGTATCGGCCCCGCCGGCCTGATAGCTCTCGTAACGCACGCGCGCCTCGGAGAGGCCGGCCGTGGCCCGCTCGACGCGTGCCAGCGCCAGGCTGACCTCGTTCTCGGCCGCACCGATCCTGGTATCCAGCGCCAGGAGATTATCGCGCAGCGTGGCCGCATCGTCCCAGGCGCGCCGCGCGCCGGCCTGGCGCGTCTCGGCCTGCGTCACGGCCGCGGTCGCTGCCTCAATCTGGGCCGGCCGTGGGCCGGCGCTGACGCGCGCCAGCTCTGCCTCGGCCGAATGCACCGCCGCCTGGGCCTGTCCGATTTGGGCCGCCAGGAGCGTCGCGTCAAGCTCCACCAACGTCTGGCCGGCCGCGACGGCATCGCCCTCGCCGACCGCGAGGCGCGTGATGCGCCCGCCGATCTCGGCGGCGATGGCGACCCGATCGGCCTCCATCGTCCCGGAGCCTTCGATCACATCGGACGCCGGCGCCGAGGCCACGCCGAGGCGCTCCCCGACCTGCGCGATCTGCGGCAACGTCAGCGGCGCGCAGCCGGCCAACGTCGCCAGACAGAGCAGCATGAGTGTGACGCGAGCGATATCCCTGCTGATGCCACTCATAGCGCAGCGCCTCCCTCCGCCAGAATGCGGGCGTCGGCCGGCATGCCCGGCTTCAGCGCATGGTCCGGATTGGTCAGCTCGACTTTTACAGCGAAGACCATGCTGGCCCGTTCCTCTTTGGTTTGCACATTCTTGGGCGTGTACTCGGCCTGGGAGGCGATGTGCGCCACCCGACCGCGGAAGACGCGGCCGGGGAAAGAATCCACGCTGACTTCCACGTCTTGCCCAACTTTGACCCGGCCGATCTGGTCTTCGGCGATGTAGACGGTGAGCGTGACCTCATCGAGATTGGCGATCTTGAGCAGCGCCGCGCCCGGCGCGACGATCTCCCCCAGGCTGACGTTGCGCTCGGTGACCAGGCCGGCCAGGGGCGCCGCCAGGGTCATCTTCTGGCGCTGGGCTTGCAATGTTTGCACGGCCGCCTGCGCCTCGGCCACGCCGGCTTCGGCCACGGCGATGTCCTCGCGCCGCGCGCCGGCCTGCAGGTCGGCGACCAGCGCCTGGGTCGCCGGCACGGCCGCCTCGGCCTCGCGATAGGCCGACTCGGCCGCGTGGACCTGCGCGTCCAGGGCCAGCGGTCGCTGGCGCTCTTTCTGCAAGCTCTCCAGGTTTCGCAGGGTCGCGGCGTAGGCCGTCTTGGCCTCGTCCAGGGCGGCATGGGCCTGCCAGGTGCGCTGGCCGGCCAGGTTGGCCTGCGAGCTGGCCGCGGCCATCTTTTCCGGGCCGACCGGCACGGTGATGATGCGCGTGCCGCCGCCGGGGACGGGGATTTCAACCTGCACGCCGCCGCGCAGCGCATCCACCAGGCGGTTATACATCGCCAGCTCCATATCGGCGGCGCGCGCCGCCAGCTCGGCGATGCGCGCCTGGCCGGCGGCCAGGGCGACCTGGCTCTGGGCGACGACGATCTGCGCATCCAGCTCTTGCGGGGCGTCGCGCACGGCCCGCGCGTCGTCCCAGGCGCGGCGCGCCCCCCGGGCGGCGGTCTGGGCCACCGCGACGCCGGCCTCTGCCTGGGCGATGGCTTCGGGCCGCGCGCCGGCCTGCGCCAGATCCACGCCGGCCTGGGCCAGCGCCAGCGCGGCCTGGGCCTTCTTGATTTCGGCATCCAGCAGCGCGGTATCCAGGCGCGCGACCGTCTGGCCGGCGCGCGTCTCGTCGCCTTCATCCGCGCCCAGTTCGGCCAGCCGGCCGCCCACCTCGGAGACGACCGAAACGGTCTGCGCCTCGATGACGCCAGAAGCCGTCAGGTCGGCCGCGCCGGCCGGCGCGGCGACCAGCCCCAGGCGCACGCGCAGCGCCTCCAAGGCTGCCGGCTGGAGGCGGGAATAGTACCAGCCGCCGGCCACGCCGGCCGCCAGCAAGATGACGAAGATGAGGAGTCGGACCGTTCGTTTCATGCGGAACCTCCAGTCCCCTGGGCCGGCGCATCCTCGCCGGCAGGACGGGCAATGCTGGCCCGGGCCACGCTGGCCCGGGCCACGCTGGCGATGAAGACGTCTTCCAGCGATGGGGCAATCGGCTCGATGGAGAAGACAGCGACGCCGGCGTCGGTCAACAAAGCGCGCGTCGCCTCCCGACGCTGCTCCGCGCCGAGGCCGACGGCATGCACCTGCGCCCCATACAGGGCGACCTCTTCAAACCAGCCGCTCTGACGCAGCGCCGGGATGGCCGTCGCCGGCGCGTCGCAATCAATCTCCAATACCTGGCCGCGCATCTCGCGCCGTTTGACCTCTTCGGGCGTCCCCTGGGCCACGATGCGCCCGCGATGGATGAAGGCCAGGCGATGGCAATGCTCGGCCTCGTCCATGTAGTGAGTCGTCACCAGGATCGTCGTGCCGCCTTCCGAGAGCTGATAGAGCAGATCCCAGAAGGCGCGCCGCGAGACCGGGTCTACGCCGGCCGTCGGCTCGTCCAGGAAGAGCATGGCCGGCTCGTGCAGGATGGCCGCGCCCAGGGCCAGGCGCTGCTTCCAGCCGCCGGCCAGGTTGCGCGTCAGCTCGCGCTCGCGCCCCAGCAAGCCGGCCATCTGCAACGCGAAGGCTTTGCGCGCCCGCAGGCGCTCGCCGCGCACGCCATAGGTGCGCCCGAAGAAGTTGAGATTCTCGGCCACGGTCAGGTCGTTGTACAGGCTGAACTTCTGCGACATGTAGCCGATGCGCCGGCGGATTTCGTCGGCCTGGCGCGCCACATCGAAACCCAGGACGCGCGCCGAGCCGGCGCTGGGCGTCAGCAGCCCCAACAACATGCGGATGGTCGTGGTCTTGCCGGAGCCATTGGGCCCCAGGAAGCCGAAGATTTCGCCGCGCCCGACCGTGAAATCAATATGGTTGACGGCGACGAAATCCCCGAAACGCTTGACCAGATCGCGCACTTCGACCGCCATCTCACGCTCGCCCATCGCTCGCCTCGCTCTCTGCCTGACGCCGCACCAGGCTGATGAATGCCTCTTCCATGCGGGCGCGGGTCTGGCGCATGTCGAGGATCGCCACGCCGGCCGCCTGCAGGCGCGCCGCGACTTCGGGCATGCGCCGGCCGGCATCGTCCACAATCAAGTGCAGCATCTCGCCGTAGGTCTGCGCTTCGCGCAGGCCCGCCATGCCGGCCAATGCCTGGCGCGCCAACCGGGAATCGGCCGGCCGCAGCTCAATCACCTGGCCCTGCACCAGCGCCTTGATGCGTTGCGGCGAATCGCAGACGATGACGCGCCCCCCATACATCAGCGCCAGGCGCGAGCAGCGCTCGGCCTCGTCCATGTAGGGCGTGCTGACGAAGAGGGTGACGCCGGCCAGATGCACCTCGGTCAAAATGTCCCAGAATTCGCGCCGCGAGACCGGGTCTACGCCAGTGGTCGGCTCATCCAGGAAGAGGAGCGGCGGCTGGTGCAGCAGGGTGCAGGCCAGGGCCAGCTTTTGCTTCATGCCGCCGGAGAGCTGGCCGGCGCGCCGGTTGACGAACTCTTCCAGGCGCGCGAAGCCCAGCAGGCGCGTGATGCGCCGGCCGCGTTCGGGCTGACGCACGCCCTGGATGTCGGCGAAGAAGTTCAGGTTTTCCATGACCGTCAGGTCGCTGTAGAGCGAGAACTGCTGCGGCATGTAGCCGATGCGGCGCTTGACCTCTTCGGGCCGGCGGGCAATGTCGAAGCCGGCGACGCGCGCCGCGCCGGCGCTGGGGCGCATGACGCCGCAGAGCATACGGATGGTCGTCGTCTTGCCGGCGCCATCTGGCCCCAGCAGGCCGAAGATTTCGCCCGGCCGCACCGCCAGGTCCAGTTGATCCACGGCCGTGATCGTTTTGAAGCGCCGCGTCAGGCGCCGGGTTTCGATGACGCAATCGGGCGTTACATCGGCCATCATGGTTCACTCCAAACGCTTGCGGAAACGGGTCGCGGCGACGGCCAGGATGCCGACGCCGAAGAGGAGCAGGGCGCCGGCCTGGCCGGCCAGCGCCGACCATCCCACCCCTTTCAGGATGATGCCACGCACGATGACCAGCATATAGCGCAGCGGGACCACGTAACTGAACGCTTGCAGGACGCCGGGCATGGCCTCAATGGGGAAGAAGAAGCCGGCCATGAAGAGCGAAGGCAGCAAGATGAAAAAGACCAGCATCATCGCTTCCTGCTGTGTGTTGGAAACGCTGGAGA
>CAIQJD010000032.1 GCA_903872005.1 uncultured bacterium
GATGCCGGCGGAGACGGCGAGGAGCTTGATGATGTCCCAGATGGGCAGGCCGAGGCTGGCCGGCCGCCAACTGGCATCCGGCGTGAGGGGCGACGGCCACGCCAGCGCGCAGGCCAACAGCGCCAGCAGCGAGACGCCCAGCGCGATGACGTGGACGATACCCTGCCGCCGGCCGCTCAGCCGGCCCAGTAGGCCGTAGGCATAGGCATAGCCGCCGGTCAAGAGCGTCTGGAAGAATAGCAACGTCGTAGACCAGACCGTGGGCGTTCCGCCGAACCAGGGCAGGAAGTATTTCCCCAGCATCGGTTGAATTTGGAACAACAGGAACGCCGAGAGAAAGACGCTGAAGGCATAGAAATAGGGCATCGGGGGCGACTCCAACCGTGCAATTTTGCGTCATTATACTCCGAGAGGAAGGATTGGCAATCTGCGCCCAAAAACAGCGCGACTTGCGGATAATGGGCCGCAATGGTATGATGCGCTTGTCCCACGGAGGCGAGGCTCGACTGATGCGCTGGCTAGGTGGCTTGCTGGCGCTTCCCCGACCTGTCCAAGAGTATCCCAACCAGAAGGAGTAGAGATGAGCAAACCGTTGGCCCTTGCCTTCGTCATCGTTTTGCTATTTGTGGCCGTCGCCGGCATCCTCATCTATTTCAATGTATTCGGTCCGCCTGGGCCGCCCGCCCCGCCGCCTCCGCCGCCCACGGATAGGCCGGCTCAGGCCAGCCCCACGCCAGAGCCGATGGTATTCGTCACGCCGACGCCGGCGTTGTGGTCTTCGCCCACGCCGGATGAAGCGCCCGCGCAGCCGACCGCCGCGGTGGCCACACCGATGCCGGCGCCTTCCGTCACGGCAACAACCACGCGGCCGGCGCTGACGGTTACGGCAACCGTGACGCCGAGCGCGTCGGCGACGCCGGCGCAGCCTACAGCAACGCCGATGAGCGCGTTCGCTTTCGCGCTCGATGGCGTCGTGGCGCACGATCTCTCGCCATCTTGCATGGCCCAATACCTGCGCGGTACCGTGCGCGATGCGCGCGGCGCTCCGTTGGAGGGCGTGCGTATCCAGGCTTCTGACCTCTGGGGCAATGTCTTCACGGCGACGACGAAGGGCGGCCCCGATAGCGGTTATTGGGATATTGTACTGAGCAATACGCCAAATGTGTGGCGTCTGGTCATTCTGGACGCCGCCGGCGCTCCCATCAGCGCGGCCGTGGACGTGCCGCATCACCAGGAAGGGGAGTTCAAGAATGCCTGTACCCACCTGGCTAACTGGAAGCGGGCCTGGTAGGACGACAACACAGCGGCCGGCCGAGTTGAAGATTTCCAACGGCCGGCTGACCCTCCGGTTGATCCCAGAAGACGGCTACTTCACCCAGCGCATTGAGAGCGCATCTACCGGCGCGCCGCTGTTGGAAGCCGGCGGCAACGATCTGGCCTTCGGACAGGGTGGGCAGACTCTCTGGCTGGCCTATGATCGTGTGCGGCTGGTGGACGCCGGCAAGTCCAACGCGCGCCTGCGCGCCTCCGTGGAGCGTTCGGAGTTTGAGATTTCGACGACCTTTGAGCTATTCGCGGATGGCAGCCTTGATGTGACGACCGCGCTCGCGCCGCGCATGGAAGTCGCCATCTCCAGTCTGGAACATGCCTATCAGTTTGCCCCGGCCCTGGCCGGCCCGGAAGGGCCGGGGTGGGACTACCTTTGGGCGCCCCAGCTCAAGGAGAAGCATACCCACCTGGTGGGCCAGCATGCCTTCCGCGCGCCTTGTCTCATCATCCAGCGCGGCGCGGCCATGGCCGCCCTCGCGCCGAACCTGGATCTGATCAGCGCGCGCATGCCGCTGCCGGCGGCGCTGGATTTCCACCGGCCGGGCGAGCTGCGCTGCGGGTTGGCCGCCCAACGGGCGGTGGGGCATACTTTCTATGAGCGACAGCCTGGCGCCTCGGAGTTACTGGCGCCAGGTCAGGCCGTGCGCTTCGGCTTCAAGATTGTGGCCGGCGATGACACGCCGGCAAAGATGGGCATGCGGCCGGCGGCGCGCGCGCTGTGGGCCGGCGTCGAAGAGCGCGCCGCGCGCCATGGGCAGGCGCAGACGCTCTTTTGGGATGATCTGGCGCGTTATGCCTACGACCATATCTTTGAACGCTATCGGGTTTGGCGCGGCTTCACGTTGGAGGATCAACCTGTGGGCGGCGTGGCGATGCGCGTGCAGCGCGGCAACCTGGCCGCCGGCGGGTCGCCCGCGCCGGCCGCGTACTCGCGGCGCGTGGCGGCGCAGTACCTGATTTCGCCAGCCCTGCCGCCGGCGCGCAAGCTCCCTTTCCTGTTAGACGCGGCGCGCGGGCAATCACGTGGCCTCTTCTTCAGCGTCTGGTTCAATAACCTACGCACGGCGATTGGCCTCGGCCACTTCGGCCGGCGCTGGGATGCGCCGAATCTCATCGAAGCGGCGCAGCGCATCAAGAACCTGGCGCTAGCCGCGCCGACCCAGGCCGGCCTCTTTCCGGTCGGCTACATCGGCTCCGACCGCCGGCCGGCCTGGCTGACCGGCTCCCGCGCTTACTTCCTGTCGTCGCACTATGGCGTCGCTGATCTGGCAGAAACCGGCCTCTGGATGCTGACGTACTACCGCGAGCTGGAGCAAGACGAAGCTCTGTTAGAGCGCTGCCGCGCGCTGGGTCAGGCGCTCTTGAGCGTGCAGGAGCGCGACGGCTCGACGCCGGCCTGGCTGACGGTGGATAGCGAGGGGCGCATCTGGCCGGCGGGGCCGCTGCGCGGCGGGGCGACTTCGGCGGCGGC
>CAIQJD010000033.1 GCA_903872005.1 uncultured bacterium
AACTGCACGGCATTGGCGCTGGCGATGAAGGTGAACGACGTGGTGATGACCTCGTCATCGCGCCCAACGCCGTGGGCCATCAGCGCCGTCTGCAGCGCCGTGGTGCCCGACGAGGTGGCGATGGCGTGGCGCACGCCGTCATAGGCCGCGAAGCGCTCCTCGAACTCCTGGACGCGCCGGCCCTGCACCAACATGCCCGAATCGAAGACTTCCAACACCGCGGCGCGCTCTTCGGCCGCCAACAAGGGTTTCGAGATGGGAATAGCCATGTTATGCTCCTTGTTCCGTCGCCAGCGGCCCGATGGGGCCAACCTTGAAGAGCCGGCCGCAGGCGCGACAGACCCAACCTTCATCATGGAAAGAGAGCGGCCGGCCGCAACAGCAGGCGAAGCCCCACTGGCGCGCCGGGTTGCCGAAGACGATGGCGTAGTCCACCACATCATGCGTCACCAGCGAGCCGGCCCCGATCATGGCGAAGCGGCCGATGGTGACGCCGGGAAGGATGATTGAGCCGGCGCCGATGGATGCGCCCTCGCGCACCAACGTCTGGCCCACCTCCCAATCGGAGTCCGCTTTGAGCCGGCCGTCGGGCGTGATGGCGCGCGGGAAACGGTCGTTGGTGAAGATGACGTGCGGCCCGACGAAGACGCCATTTTCCAGCGTGACGCCATGATAGACCGAGGCGCGATTCTGAATCTTGACCCGGTCGCCAATCTGCACGCCGGAATCCACATAGACCCCTTTGCCCAGGATACATTCGCGCCCGATGCGCGCCCGCTCGCGTACCTGCGCCTCGTGCCAGATGCGCGTCTCGTCGCCAATCTCGGCCAGGGGCGAAACATCGGCCGTCGGGTGAATCTTAATCATGTTCCCTCACTTGCGGCGCGCCGGCCGGCGCGCAAGTAATCTGCAATCACATCCTGTATCGAGCAAGGCGGGCAGACGTAGGGCGTCGGCTCAAAGGCCAGCGCCGCCCGCACGTACTCTTCCAGCTTGCCAATATCGTTGCACCAGAGCAGGTTGCCGGCCTCGGCCAACGCGCCCAGCAAATCCTCCTGATGGTGGTCGTAACGATCCGGGTTGGCGACCGCCAGCAGCCGCCGGCCCTGGCCGATGGCCTCCACGGCCGTGCCCAGGCCGCCATGCGCGATGACCAGCTCGGCCCGCTCGAAGTATGGCTCCAGGCTCGGCGCGAAGCGGAAGTAGGTCGCATGGGCCGGCAGATAGGCCCCCTCGCCAATCTGCATCTCCACGCCGCGGCCGGCCAGCAGCCCGCCCGGCGCGCACAGCGCGTCGGCAGCCCGCACCAGCGCATCGAAATCGGTGCTTCCCACCGTGACGAAGATCATCAGCATAATCTCCCGGCGTAGATGCCGGCGGGATATTGCTCCCGTAGCTGCGGCCACTGCACGAAGAAGAGATGCGCCAGGGGGCGCATCAGCCGGCCGGTCAGCGAGAGCCGGCGCACCCGCGAGCCGGTCTCCACGAAGATGACCTGCACGCCCAGGAGCCGCGCCCATATAGCGAAAGGCACGGCCAGGGCCGGCCCGCTGGTCAGCAGCGCGGTCGGCCGGCTGCGCCGCAACACGCCCAGCGCTTGCCAGGCGCAGCGCAGCAGCTTGCCGGCGGCGACCAGGGCATGGTCATCTTTGCTGCGCGGCCGCGTGACGCGCTGCACCGGGCCGGCAATATGGATCTTGGCCTCGGAGAGCGGATCCTGATAGGTGACGACATACTCGTAGCGATAGGCCGGCCCCAGCAAATCCACCAGGATCAGGATTTCCTTCGTGTGGCCCCCCTCGCCCAGAATGACCAGCAGCTTAGGCGTCGCGTCCATGCCGCCCCCCCGCCGCGCGCCGGCGCAGCGTCTCCTCAAACACGGCGACCAGACGCTCGGCAATGCACGGCTGCGCCATCTCGGCCACGTGCTGGCGGCCGGCCGTGCGCCGGCCAAAGGCCAGCGCCGCCCGCAAATTGGCGACGATTTCGGGGATCGCCGCGCCGGTGATGAAGCAGCCATCCACCCCGGCGATAACCTGCGCCACGTCGCCGACGTGCGTTGAGACGATGGGGATATTGCACGCCATCGCCTCTTTGATGACCATGGGCGAGCCTTCGCCGGCCGAGACCAGCGCGAAGACGTCGGCGGCGTTCATGTACAGCGGCACCTGCCCGTGCGGCAGCGCTGTCGCCACCACCAGCTCGACCGCCGGGTCTTCTTGCTGTAGGGCGGCCACCGCCTGGCGCAGCAGCTCGACCCGCTTTTCGGGGCGCAGCTCGCCGGCGTACAGGACAATCTTCTTATCCAGCGGCAGGCCCAGCTCGCGCCGGCATTCCGCCTGGGGCAACGGCCGGAACCGCTCGAAATTGATGCCGCAGGGAATGACGATGGAGGGGACCGGCATCACCGCGGCCATGGCCGGCGAGACCACCACGTTCGTGTCCACCAACAATGCCGCCAGCTTGGTCAGGGG
>CAIQJD010000034.1 GCA_903872005.1 uncultured bacterium
GCCGAGCGCGCCGGCCGGCGCGGGAGCAAGTGAGATGGCAACACGACTGCCAGGTCAAGACGACAACCCGGAGATCACAGCGCCCGGCGTCACGCCGGCCAATCCGCGCGCCGCTGCGGCGACCACGCTGCCGCGCGAAATGGAAGCATTGCATCAGTCCATCTTGCAGACCGCCATGGATGGCTACTGTTTGCTCGACGCGACCGGCCACATCCGGGAAGTGAATCCGGCCTTGGTCAAGATGAGCGGCTTCTCGGCCGAAGAGCTGTTGCGTATGCATATCACCGAATTGCAGGCGGCCGAGACGCCGGCCGATACCGCGAGCCACATGCAGCAGATCATGCAGCAAGGGAGCGACCGCTTCGAGTCTCGCCACCGGCGCAAAGATGGCAGCGAGCATGACATTGAGATCAGCACCCAGTACTGGCCGCATGAAGGCGGCTGGTTCGTCAGCTTTCTGCGTGACATCACCGAACAGAAGCGGGCGCAGGAGGCGCTCCGGCGCAGCGAAGAGAACTTCCGCCAGTTGACCGAAAAGGCAACGACGGGCATCTGTGTCGTCCAGGATGGGCGGTTCGTCTACATCAATCCGTTCTTGGCCCAACAGGGAGGCTATTCCCCCGAAGAGGTCGCTGCTCAACCCGATGTCAGGCATTTCATTCACCCGGATGATCTTGGTCCGCTCGCGCAACGCTTGCGGGAGGCAGCCAGTACGGGGGCGACCGCGAGCGGCATGACGTATCGCGGCCGGCGGAAAGATGGCTCGTATGGCTATCTGGAGACGCATGCCGCCGCCATTGAATATCAGGGCCGGCCGGCGCTGTTGGTGACGCTGGTAGACATCAGCGCCCGCAAGCAGGCCGAGCTGGCGCTGGCCCAAAGCGAAGAGAAGTTCCGGCTCCTCACCGAGAAGGCTCTCGTCGGCATCTACATCATCCAGGATGGGATGGTCGTCTACGTGAACCCGACCCTGGCGAAGATAGGCGGCTACGCGGCCGACGAGATTGCCGGCGGGATGAGCATTGACTCGTTGATGGATCCCGGAGATTTCGAGCGCGTTAGCGATGAGATGCGCGCCCTCCTGGAGCATGGCGGCAACGTGGAGAGCGCCGTCTATCAGGTCAAGCGGAAAGATGGCGCGCCGCTGTGGCTGGAAGTGCATGGGACATCCGTGGAGTATCAGGGCCGGCCGGCGGTGATGGGAACCGTGATGGATGTCACCGAGCGCTGGCAGCTCGAACAGGAGTATCGCCACGCGCAGAAGATGGAGGCCATCGGCCGGCTGGCCGGCGGCGTGGCCCACGATTTCAACAACATGATCAGCGTGATTTTGGGCTATGCCAGCATGGTCATGAGCGCGCTGGCCCCATCCGATCCCCTGCGCGAAGATGTCCAGGAAATTGTGAAAGCCGGCCAGCGTTCGGCCGAGCTGACGCGCCAACTCCTCGCCTTCGCTCGTAAGCAGACCAGCGCGCCCCGTCCCATCAACCTGAACCAGGCCATCGGGCAGAGCGAGAAGATGTTGCGCCGCCTGATCGGCGAAAACATCGAATTCCAGTTTTCGCCGGCGGCCAATCTCTGGACCGTGAACATGGATCCTTCCCAACTGGATCAGGTCCTGGCGAATCTGGCTGTGAATAGCCGGGACGCCATCGCCGACGTGGGCAGGATCAGCGTCCAAACGGCCAATGTGGTGTTAGATCAGTCCTTCTGCATCCGGCATCCCGGCAGCGCGCCCGGCCCATACGTCCGAATCACTTTCAGCGACACTGGCTGTGGCATGGACGCTTTGACCCTGGAACGCATCTTCGAGCCATTCTTCACCACCAAGCCGACTGGCGAGGGCACCGGGCTGGGCCTGCCCACCGTTTATGGTATCGTTAAGCAACATGGCGGCTTCCTTGAAGTCGCCAGCAAACCGGGCGAGGGGACGACGTTCCGCCTTTTCGTCCCGCGCTTCGAAGCTGATCTGGAATGCCAGCCGGCCACCGAGTCGGCGCTGATACCCAAAGGGACTGAGACGATCCTGATTGTCGAGGATGACGAACCGATTTTGCGCCTCTATCAGCGCGTGCTGGAAACGAATGGCTATCGCGTCCTGGCGACTACATATCCCGAACAGGCCATCGCGCTGGCCGAAACGCATCCCGGCCCCATTCATCTCCTCATCACGGATGTGGTGATGCCGATCATGAATGGCGTGGAGCTGAGGGCGCGTATCGAGACCGTGAAAGCCGGCATCCTGGCGCTTTTCGTCTCCGGTTATGCGCCCGAAATCATCGCCAACCTGGGGATTCTCAGCCAGGAGGAATGGTTCCTCCACAAGCCCTTCTTGTCCGAAGACCTGCTCCGGAAAGTGCGCGAGATGTTGGATCAGCAGCCCTGAGCGGCGCGGGCTGTACCATATTCCTATACATTTTTCCGCGCCGGGCAGTGTATATTCCGATATGACAACGCTCCACGCCGCCCTGAGATGGCGACGCATCCGCATTGCAGCTTGATCGGGCCACAGGCGGGTTGGGGCAATAGCCTGGTTATCGGAGGAACCTGCTATGCAGCGACGCTCGCGACTCTGGCGCACGACCCTTTACCTTTGTGCGGCCGGCATCTTTCTCATGTTCGCGACCCTGCCGGCTGCCGCCGACGCCCCGCCGACTCGCTCGGCCGAAAAACCCGGGCCGGCCGGCGCCGC